>JBFGYN010000172.1:0-8261 GCA_041587415.1 Candidatus Competibacterales bacterium
ATGCTGGCGGAATTCGCAGCCGCCCTGGTGAAATATCCGGGTTAACCCGGATCCGAGGTGACTTTGGCAGCTCGCCGTCGGCTCACGGTGCGGGGACACGCGCCCGGTTCTTGCGGAAATCGCTGTCCGAGTTCGATAACTCTGTCGCCAACGAGGTTCGTCCTAGACATCCTGATTTGACCTGCCCGTCCTCAAGCCGCGTGGATCATGGTGAGGACGGCCCCCAAACCACAGAGCCACACTGAGGAGGGCAGATCACAACATGATGCCTAGCTGCGCGTACGCCGTGTAAGATTTTCATTTCTTGAAATTCCATTCGCTGGCGGAATAGGTGCGGAAGTGGCGTCGGTCCGGCGCGCAGTGTGCCGTGGCGAAACCCTGTCCCTGGAACGGTACGCCGGCCGCGCCGTTTCGCGCCTTGATTCGATGTACGCCAAATTTTCCACAACTTGGCCTTGATGTTGCTCCCGCTATCTCCGACGCTCACCCGGCTGCGCGGCCGGCATAGCTTGGGGGGCCGCACAATGGCAGATTTCAGATGAACATATCGAGAAAGACAGACGTCCTGCTGGCTGTGTCCAGCACCGTCGAATTGGAAGACTTTCGGCATGTCGCCGAGCGCGCAGGCTGCAATGCTCGCTACGCGGCCAACATCGCCGACGCGCTCGATTTGCTGGCGGACGACCTGGGAGCCATCGGCGTCGTAATCGTCGATGTCGAACTGGGTGGCGGTGACGGACTGGACGTGATTCGGGCCCTGCGTTACCTGGATCCGCTGCACCAAATTCGTGCAATTGCCCGTGCAACGCACCAAGACGAGCAGACTCGGACTGCCTGCATCGCCGCCGGGGCGGATGTGCTCGTTGACGGCGAAATTGACTGGCGGGTGATTTTTGAGGAAAGGGCTGGCGCTGACCGGCGAACCGGCCGGCCTTCAAGCGCGTGCGTCGACTTTCCAGAACAGGTCAGCCGCTCGCCTGCGGAGGCCTAGCTCACCATTTCCCGACCCACGCCATAGGGACCAGCCCGCGTCGCTCACCAAACCGCCGCCGATCGGTGCCAAGCTGATGGTTTACATTGCGAATTCTGGAGCACTGCGAAATTTAGGGCGTCACCAACCGCGCTCCTTCGTCGATAGCACGGCTGTGGTGGCCCAGTGCACCCACCCTCCCTCAAACCGTTGCTAGCGCTAGCTTTTCTGTCCGGGCACGCACTCAGAACCCACACAACCGCACTCTCATCCGAAAGCCGCGTGAGAGTGCGGGCTAGCGACCGCTTCGGTCGAGATCTTCGAAGTATCTTCGGGCGAGCTCAGCCTGTTTCTCGGGCGCGACTGACTCCAGCTTCTTGCTCAGTTCTGCTGCCGCCCCGAAGCTCGGGGCAAGTGATCGCAGCCTTTCCCAACGGCTACGCCGATAGCCTCGCGTGGTAAGTTGATCCGAAGAACATCTCTTGGTCAAAATCTTGGCTGTCATTTGGGGCGTCTCCCGCATGCCCCCGACTGCTGATGTCAGCAGTCGGGGGCATGCGACTACTGTGTCGACTGGATGTTTGATCAGGCGGCAACTCGGTCTGTGCTAGACCGGCCGTTGCGGACAGCATCTGGAATATCGTCGCGGCTTAGTCCGAAATCCGCCGGTTCCGCGTCGCTGTACGCATTGAGTTCCGCCTCGGCCGCCCAAACTTGACGGTTGGACTGCCCATCGTGCAGCACCTCGACCTGTTCGATTCGCCATGGCCAGGCGCTCACGCCTTCGCGAATCAGGTCCGGCGAGAAACCGAGGTCGCGCAACTGCCTCTCGTTCATGCCACGCAGAACGCCGAGTGTCCTGACCCGAGCATGACGCTCGAAGCCCGCACGGAGTGCGCGCATTAGTCTCTGATTCCAATTCATTTTCAGATACCTCTCTAAGAATCGCCCAGATTTCGTTATTGCATTGATGCTGAACTTTGTCCAAATTGCACCATCCCTTGGTGCAGCGCATCAAACGAGATTTTCTATTAGACTAGGTCTAGAAACGTTTACAGGTAGCAAACATGCCACAGCAACAGTCGCCGCCGCTGCCGTCGCTTGAAGCGCGGGCTGGCGGTCACCGAGGCGGGATTGGCCGGGTTTTCGCTGACGCAGAACGGTTTCTGCGTGCTGACCAAGGGTGTCGACAGGATGCGCGGATCCGGGGAATCGAACCTCCTGGCCGTCGAATCCGAGCCCTCGTTTGCCGCTAGATAGCTAGTGCCGCGCCTGCCCCGGTTCTCCGAGGAACGACCGGAGGTTGATTTGCGGATTGGCGCGCGCCTCGATCAGATAGACGAACCCGTGCCCGAGTGGACCGTGCGAGACGGCTTTCGGGGCGGGGACGTGAATGTTGCGATTCGCTTCGGTGGCGGGGAATATCCCGGTTGTCGGGTCGATCGACTTTTCCGCGTCGCGGCCGTACCCCTTTGCAGTCCGACCCTACTGACTGGGGGAAAAGCGTTGCCGTCGCCTCAGGATCTGCTCCACGTTATTTACCCGCATCCTGGCCAATCTCGAACGTTGGCCACCCTGGGCACCGGCGATCAAACGACCCGGCGCACTTCTCGCCCCACTATCGCGAATGAGAGGTCGCTCTCAGGAGCCATGCTGTTCGGTGCCTGGAGCAAGCCTTCACCTTCCAAAACGCCTACCTCATTGCGATGAATTGAGCCGTTCGTCGCAAATGCGTCCACTCACCGGAACCGATTTATCCCAATTCCCCATCGCCTCGGCCCTGATAGCAGGCGATGGCGGCGCGTTGGCGGCCAATCGCTCCGAGCGGTGACGGCGGTGAGCATTGTGAGTATAGGACAGGGCAAGCCGGTATCACTCACCAGGCCGCGACGAAACGGCCCAATCCTGTAAATGGTGAGATCCTATGGAGAATTCGTGGAAAAAACAGCGTGTTTGCGACTGCGCTCTCCCGGCGATAGCAGGGTCCGTGGTGGCCACGAGCAGGCGCTTTCCTGTCGCTCGTGCACTTTCGCAGGCACCAAATCGGGAACTGTGCCAAGATCACATTCCACCGGCTGCATTCACATCAAGGTGGTGTTGAGTCAGGGCACCAAATGCCCCGGGACACTCAATCGCCAAACTTGAGCTTCGCCTTGTAGAGCGGGTCGATGTCACCCACCTGAATGCGCCTTCGGTCCGGTTCGACTTCCGTGAGCGCCGTCGCTGGCCGCATGGTTTTCAGACTACGCACCGCAAGCTCCTGATAACTCAGCGTGCCCTCGTGCTTCCAGGCGATCTCCTGATCGCTCAGTTCTCGGAGTACCCTGGCGGGGACCCCCGCCACCAGGCTGCGCGGCGGAATCTCGATGTTGGCTTTCACGAATGCCATCGCCGCAACAATGCTGTGCTCACCGATCACGGCATTGTCCATGATCACGGCATTCATACCCACCATGGCGTCACGCCCGATCCGGCAACCGTGAATGACGGCGCCGTGCCCGATGTGGCCGTCGACCTCCACGATCGTATCGGTATTGGGAAAACCATGCATGACGCAGGTGTCCTGCAGATTGGCGCCTGCTTCCAACACCAGGCGACCGAAGTCACCCCGGAGCGATGCGGCTGGACCCACATAACAGTGGGGTCCGACAATCACGTCGCCGATCAGAATCGCCGTCGGGTGAACGAAGGCACTGACATCGACCACCGGACAGATGCCATCGATTTCATATACCTGGGCCATTTCACTCTTCTCAGTCGGATTTCATTGCCACCATGGTAAGGACGTCGTATTGGGCGACGACCTGGTCTTCCTGGTTGGTAATCGTGGTGTCCCAGCAAACCTCCCCGTATTCGCTGCCTTCCCGCGCCGTTTTCTGCTTACAGGTGAGTGCCACCTTCAGCGTGTCACCCGGATACACCGGCTGCAGGAAACGCAGATCGTCCAAGCCGTAGTTGGCCAGCACCGGACCTGGATCGGGATCCACAAACAATCCGGCCGCGGCCGAGAGCAAGAAATAGCCATGGGCTACACGACCTTCGAAGAACGGGTTTGCCTTGGCCGCGGCCTCGTTCATGTGAGCGTAGAACTTGTCGCCCGTGAACGCTGCGAAGTGCTCGATGTCTTCGAGCGTTACCTCGCGCGTGGCGCTGATGAGGGTATCGCCCACCTGGAGCTCGTCGAAATTCTTCCGGAACGGATGCACTGGGCTCTCGTTTCGTGTCGAACCGGGCATCCACCGGCCAGTGACTCGGGTAAGGGTGTCCGGCGAGCCTTGCAGCGCGGTGCGCTGCATGTAGTGGAGCACGCCGCGAATACCACCCATTTCTTCGCCACCGCCGGCACGGCCGGGACCGCCGTGGACGAGGTTCGGCAAGGGTGAGCCATGGCCCGTCGATTCCTCGGCGGATTGGCGGTTCACCAGCACCATTCGGCCGTGCCACGGAGCAAGACCGAGCACCATTTGCCTGGCGAAATCATCGTCTGCCGTGAAAACGGAGCTGACGAGGCTGCCAAGGCCGCGACCGGCCAGCTCGATCGCCTCCTCCGATCCGTCGCACGCCATGAGGGTGCTCACGGGGCCGAATGCTTCAACCTCATGCACCACCCTGCTTTCGAGGGGCTTATCGCAATACAACAGAATTGGATTGAGGAAGGCGCCTTTCTCCGGATCCGCGCCGGTCACCTCCACCTGCATTGGATCCCCGAATATCGTCTCGGCATTCTGAGCAAGTTCGGCAACGCGAGCTCTGACCTCCTCGCGTTGTTCCAGGCTGGCCACCGGCCCCATGCGCACACCTTCGACGGCCGGGTCGCCCACCGTAATGTTCGCCAGACGTTGGCGGAGGGCGTCGGCAACCGCATCGGTGCGGTCACGCGGTACGATCGCCCGGCGAATTGCCGTGCACTTCTGTCCCGCCTTGACGGTCATTTCCCGGGTTACTTCCTTGACGAACAAATCGAATTCCTCGGTACCGGGTCGAGCGTCCGGTCCGAGCACGCAGCAATTCAACGAATCCGCTTCCATCGTAAAGCGCACGGAATGCTCGATGACCGAAGGATGCTGGCGAATCTTCCGTCCGGTCGTTGCCGAACCGGTGAAGGTAACGAGGTCCTGAGCGGTGAGATGATCGAGCAAATCCCCCACACCGCCCGAAATCAGTTGCAAAGCACCCCTCGGAAAGAGCTTGGAGTCCACCATGTCCCGGAACATGAGCTCGGTGAGATACGCCGTTTGACTGGCCGGCTTGACGATGCAGGGCACGCCTGCGAGCAAGGTCGGCCCGAGCTTCTCGAGCATTCCCCAACATGGAAAGTTGTAGGCGTTGATGTGCACGGCGGCGCCCTCCAGGGGCACGCAGATGTGCTGCCCAAGGAAGGTGCCGCCCTTGGATAACGCCTCAGGCGCCCCGTCGACGTACACTGTGCTGTTAGGCAGCTCCCGGCGGCCTTTTCCGGAATACGCGAACAGAGTCCCGATACCGCCATCGATATCGATCCAAGAATCCGTGCGGGTGGCGCCGGTGGCTGCCGACAGTGTGTAGTACGCCTCTTTACGCTCCATCAGGTACTTTGCCAGTTCCTTCAACCGAACCGCACGCTGGTGAAAGGTAAGTTTCCGCAGCGCGGGGCCGCCCACCTCTCGGGCATGCTCCAACATGCCGCGGTAATCGAGGCCCTCGCGGGTTATTTCCGCTACCGGTTCGCCGGTCACGGCACTGAGCAGTGAGGTGCGGGATCCGGACCCTTCGACCCATTCGCTCGCGGCGTAGCTACGAAGAATCATGGTTGTCTCCATGTCGATGATTTCGGCCTTGTTCGACCGCCGCATCCCACCGAAGCGACATGCACTCCGGGACGCGGGTCCAGGATCGAACCAGGCCTTTCCGACAAGCCCATCGCCGACCGGCGCACTATCGATTCTTGAATTCAGGTTTCCGCTTCTCGATGAACGCGGTCATACCCTCTTTGCGGTCGTCCGTCGCGAAGGTCGTCTGATACAAACGCCGCTCGAAGCGTAATCCCTCGGCCAGCGGCGTTTCCCAAGCCCGGTTCACGGCCTCCTTGGCCATGCTCACGATTGGACGCGAGTGGCGTCCGATGCGCTCAGCCACTTTGATCGCCTCGTCCACCAGCTCGTCAACCGGCAGCAGGCGACTGACGAGCCCGCAGCGTTCCGCTTCCTCGGCATCCATGGTGCGGCCCGTGAGAACCATTTCCATGGCCTTGGATTTTCCGATAAACCTCGCAAGGCGCTGCGTTCCCCCTGCGCCCGGGATGGTGCCGAGCTTGATTTCGGGCTGACCGAACCGGGCATTGTCGGCGGCAAGAATGAAGTCACACATCATCGCCAGCTCGCAGCCACCGCCCAGTGCAAAGCCCGCCACCGCGGCGATAACCGGTTTTCGACAGCGTGCCAGGCGCTCCCAGGCCACCGCTGGGCGCTCGGACTCGAAGGCCTCGGCGAAATCCCATTCCTGCATGACCTTGATGTCGGCACCCGCGGCGAATGCCTTTTCGTTACCGGTAATCACGATGGCTGCCACCGCAGCGTCTTTCTCCATCCGATCCAGGGCGTCGGCCAATTCTTCCCGCAGATCCAGAGACAGGGCGTTCAGCGCGTCCGGGCGATTCAGGACGATGAGTCCCACTGACCCACGGGTTTCGAACAGTATGTTTTGGTAGCTCATCGCAGCTTGGACTAGCCGGCGCGCGGCGTTTCGAGGCCCAGTCGGCAGAGGATGCGGCTGGCATTCTCTTTCCAGCTGGCCAGCAAATCCTCATTGCTCCGCTGCCGCAGTCCGTAGCGTTTGTAGGCATCGATGTGGTCGGAGGCGGCTCGGCCAAACGTCGCGGCGACTCGCGGATACCAATAATTCACCGACCCCTGGGCCGAGGTCCGGTCGTAACCATTCGCCAGTAGCTTTCGCAGTCCGGACTCGCCCAGCTCGGCGTGGCGCCGTTCAATGGAAAGAATATCCACAAAAGCGTCCGCCAACGGCTGATACGAGCAGGCGGACAACTCCTCGAGCTGTATAACCGTGGCACTTCCCATCAGGGTGTTCATGGTCACGGCGTCGCACCAGTCGTTGATCGGGTAGTGGAAGACGTTGAGCCGCATGTCGCCGTCCACCCGCTTGGTGCCCAGATCGACGTTGCGGTGCAATCGATTTGCCCACGGATGGTGATTGGCGTAGCGCGTGGTGTTGGCACCGAACTGCTCCATGATATCCAGCACGCGCTGGGCATGGCCGAACTTCTCGAGCACGATCCTTGCCGCGATCATTCGCTCCTTGATTCCCGGCGCCAACGTGATGGAATCCGCAAAGCCGGACGCTCCCGCCATCTCTGAATCGACGAACACAGCCATCAGCCTCATGAGTTCACCTCGGTAGCGCGACGACGCGTTATCGGGGGAGCTCAGCTTTCCGCCGCTGGCAAGATAGCTCTCGAAGCTCACTTCATCGTCCATTCGTAACTGCCCTCGCGCGGCTACTGGTCGAAATCTACGGAAATCTTGTCGCTAACCGGATAGCTCTGGCAGGTCAGGATGTAGCCGCGCGCCACTTCGTAGTCCTCGAGCGCAAAGTTGGCGTCCATATCCACCTCACCCTCGGTCAGTAGCGCCCGGCAGGTAGAGCAGACTCCGCCCTTGCATGCGTAGGGCAACTCGATTCCCGCCTCCAGCGCCGCGTCCAAAATGGTATGGGTACCCTTTTGCATGTCGAGCGTTCGGCCGCGGCCGTCGATCACGATGGTCGCTTCGCACTTGTTCTCCGCCTTCGACACGGCCTGCGGGCGCACTATGCGCCCACCCTGCTGACTCTGGGTCGCGAACAACTCGAACTTGATCTGGCGCTTGTCGAGACCAGCCGCCTGCAGGGCTTCGGATACCTGCAACATCATGACTTCTGGACCGCAGATGAAGGCCATGTCGATCTTGGACGCATTCACCCACAGCTTGAGCAGCTGATCGCATTTTTCCCTGTTCAGGATTCCATTGAAGAGCTCGATGTCCTGCTGCTCCCGGTCGAGAATGTGCACGAGCCGAAATCGGCCGAGATTCTCGTTTTTGAGATCCTCCAACTCTTCGCGGAACATGATGGTGCTCGACGCTCGATTTCCGTAGAACAACGTAAACGTGCTGTTCGGCTCGGTTAACAACGTCGTCTTGATCACGCCGAGTACCGGTGTTATGCCGCTGCCGCCGGCGAATGCCACGTAGTCTTTCCTGTTCGCCGGATCCAGGGGAACGAAAAAGCTGCCCATGGGCGGCATTGCTTCGACGAC
>JBFGYN010000173.1:0-8228 GCA_041587415.1 Candidatus Competibacterales bacterium
CGATGTGGGCGGCGTCGCCGTTGGGCATGATCAGCAGATTTGCACTGCCAGTCAGCCGGGATTTTCCAAATATGTTTTCCCGTACCCGCTCCGTGAGCGCAAGCTCGGCGTGCATTTCGCCTTCAATTTCCAGGTCCGGCGCTCGCTCGTGCAGCATCTTCACCGCCTGGTGCATGCGCAAACCAGATGGGTCCTGGCGATTCCCGAAATTCGATCGAGATACGAGGGCAACCTTCGGCGTGAGACCGAAGGTGCGGACCTCCGTCGCGGCGAGCAGGGTCATCTCGACAATCTCGTCCGCACTCGGCTCCGGGGTGACATGCGTGTCGCACAGAAACAGCGGACCGCTGGGCAGAATCATCGCCGTGACCGTGGACAGATCGCGCACGCCCTCGCGAAGACCGATGACCTCGCGAACGTAGCGGAGATGATTCTCGAACTTGCCGACGCTGCCGCACAACATCGCGTCGGCATCGCCGCGCTCGAGCATCAAGGCAGCCACCGCGGTGGAGTCCGTGTGGACGATGGTTTGAGCCTCCCGGACGGACTTGCCATGGCGCCTGACCTTCTGGTGATAGAGTTCCCAGTAGTCGCGGTAGCGTTCGTCCTCCAAGATGTTGACCAGCACACAGTCCTCGCCCGGACGCAATCGCATTCCCAGTTGCTGGATTCTCTGGTGGATGACGTCGGGCCGGCCGACGAGGATCGGCTGGGCGATCCCGTCGTCGGCCACCTGCTGGGCAGCTTGCAGAACTCGGCGGCCCTCACCCTCGGCGTAGACCAGGCGTTTCGGATTCTTGCGCGCTTTCTCGAACAGGGGCCGCATGACCGACCGCGTCCGGTATACGATTCCGCGCAGCTTTTCCTTGTACACCTCCATGCTCTCGATCGGCTTGGTGGCGACACCGCTGTCCATGGCCGCCTGCGCAACAGCGGGAGCCAATTGGATGAGCAAACGGTGGTCGAACGGTTTTGGGATCAAATACTCGGGGCCGAACCGAAGTCCCTGGGCCCCGAGAGACTTGGTGACCCGCTCCGACGGTTCCATCCTGGCGAGATCTGCCAGGGCCTTGACGCACGCGGCCTTCATTTCTTCATTGATGGTCGTTGCCCCCACGTCGAGGGCGCCTCGAAAAATGAAGGGGAAACACAGGACGTTGTTCACCTGATTCGGGAGATCGGAGCGCCCGGTCGCCAGAATGGCATCGGGCCGCGCGGCTTTCGCTTCCTCGGGCATGATCTCGGGCACCGGATTGGCCAGCGCAAGAATGAGCGGCTGTTTTCCCATGCGCTTGACCATGTCGGGCTTTAGCACCCTGGGGGCCGACAACCCGAGGAAGATGTCGGCCCCATCGATCACGTCATCCAAGGTCCGCGCATCGGTGTCAATCGCGTACACCTCCTTCCACGGGTCCATTTCTTCCTGCCGCCCCTTGTAGACCACGCCGAAGCGGTCGGTGACGATGATGTTCTCCCGCCGGAGGCCCATGGTGACAAGCAGGTTCAGGCAAGCCAGCGCGGCCGCACCGGCGCCCGAGGCCACGAGCTTGACCTCGTCCCAGCGCTTCTCCACCACCCGAAGGCCGCTGAAGATCGCGGCGGACGCGATGATGGCCGTGCCGTGCTGATCGTCGTGGAAGACCGGAATTTTCATCCGCTTGCGAAGTGCCTCTTCGATGATGAAGCATTCCGGCGCCTTGATGTCCTCCAGGTTTATTCCGCCGAATGTGGGCTCGAGCCGCGCCACTGTCTCGATGAACATTTCCGGATCGTTCTCGGCAACCTCGATATCGAACACGTCGATCGCGGCGAATTTCTTGAACAGCGCCGCTTTGCCTTCCATCACCGGTTTCGATGCCAGGGGACCGATGTTGCCAAGACCCAGGACCGCCGTGCCGTTGGTGATAACGCCGACCAGATTCTGGCGGCTGGTAACTGTCGCCGCCTCGGCTGGGTCGGCCACGATTGCGTTGCACGCAACCGCAACGCCGGGCGAGTACGCCAGGGAGAGGTCTCGCTGGGTTTCCATGGGCTTGGTGGTGACCACCTCGAGCTTTCCTGGAATGGGATTGCGGTGGTACCACAGTGCGTCTGAATCGAAGTCGTCCGACATGGCGGTGATTTCCAACATTTAGAATGAACTTGAGAGTACAGGAATGTTAGTCGCTCACCACCCCGTTTGCTGAGTGGATTCCAACAGCGCGTGCCGCGTAGCCGCCGGTACACGCCTGGAACGAGCGCGCCAGGTCAATGCCCACTGTTGCACCGCAAGCTGTCGCGGACCTGTCGTACGCGAGGCAGAACAGTCAATGATGCGCGAACTGGCTTGCTCCGACCGGGTTCGGGGGCACCGCCGGGCTTTGTAGGAGCCAGCTTGCTGGCGAATCCTCCGAAGCCTTTTCGGAATCGCCCTTGGATGACGGCGACCCTTGCGCGGATCGAGCAGCCGGCGGTCTTCGCGGCGCCGGCAACCGTCCCACCCGCCGCGAGGACGGTTACCTGACCCGCGATCCCCGCGACGTATGCGATTCAAGGGGGAAATTGACAGCTTATTGAAAGCATACCTTCCTATACTAGACTTGCTCGGACACCATGAGCCACGCCACCACTGGGAGGTACGAAATGAGAAAACTGAACGCAACGAACACATTGATAGGTTCGGCCATTGCCCTGACGATTGGCTTGGTGGCGACCCCCACCGTAGCATTCCAGCCCGAGGCGACCGAATGTATCGCTCCGGCCAATCCGGGCGGCGGCTGGGACTTCACTTGCCGCCAAGTCGGCAAGACTATGCAGGACCTGGATCTCATTCCGGGTACCATGCAAGTGACCAACGCTGCGGGCGGCGGCGGCGGCGTTGCCTACGCACTGGTTGTCAACAAGCGTAGCGCGGAGAACAACCTGATCGTAGCGGCATCCACCGCCACCGCGACACGCCTCGCTCAGGGTGCCTATCCAGGTAACACGATGGATCAGGTACGGTGGTTAGGAACGATTGGCGCTGACTACGGCATCATTGCCGTGGCCGCTGATTCGCCAATCAATACGCTCCCCGAGCTAGTTGAAAAAATCAAGGCGGATCCACGGAGTGTCGCGTTTGGCGGCGGCTCTGCCGTAGGCGGCTGGGACCACTTGAAGATCCTGATGGCCGTGACGGCCGCGGGCTTCGACGACGTCAGGTCAATCAAGTATGTCCCGTTCGATGGCGGCGGCGAGGCGGTCACTCAGCTATTGGCCGGTTCGCTGAACGCCTTCAGCGGTGACGCATCGGAGGTGAAAGGTTTCGTCGATTCTGGCGACATCAAGGTGATTGCGGTTCTGTCACCTGAGCGCCTGGCGGGAGACTTCTCTGAGTTCCCGACTGCCAAAGAGCAAGGCGTGGACGTCGTGGGTGCGAACTGGCGCGGCTTCTACGGCCCGAAGGAAATGTCCGACGATGCCTATGAGTATTGGGTCAATACAATCGGCTCCGTCTACGGGTCCGATGAGTGGAAACAGGTCATGGCCAACAGCGGTTTGGCCCCGCTCGACCTGCGAGGCGAGGAATTCGAGGCCTTCGTGTCGGAATCCATTGCGTCGATCACCGAAATCTCGAAAGAAATTGGCCTGATCAAGTAAGGCTTCCCAGCTCGCCCAGCCAAGAAACAGCTAAGACCTTGGGCGGCTGCGCCCGCAGCCGCCCGTGCACGTGGACATTCGCAATCGCGCGATTCGACAATTCTCTCGGCGAGGAGGACCCATGAGCGACCGGATATTCGGCGGCATCGGATTGGCGTTGTGTGTATTTTTCATCTGGCGAGCTTCGCTCATTGAACTGAGCTTCGTATCCGATCCGGTCGGACCCAAAACATTCCCTATCATCATTGCATTGGTGCTGGGCATCTCGAGCATCTTTGTCATTCTCAAGCCGGACGACGAGCCCATTTGGCCAGCGGCCAGGAATCTGCTGGAGATTGCCGTTTCCGTGGCCGTGCTGGTCGCCTATGCGATCCTGCTACCGGAGGTCGGATTTTTGATCGCCACCGCATTCGCGGCAGGATTCCTGGCCTGGAGGCTGGGAACCAAGCCAACGCAGTCGGCTATCGCCGGTGTTTGCACATCGGTTGGCATTTACGTCGTTTTCAACCTGATCCTTGGCTTATCTCTGGCCAAGGGCCCGTTCGGATTCTAAGGGGGAGTCATGGAGGCGCTCGCATCACTGGGCGACGGCTTTCTCGTCGCGTTCACGCTTACGAATCTCTTTCTCGCGCTAGCCGGTTGTTTCCTGGGAACCATCATGGGTGCCTTGCCCGGCCTGGGGCCTTCCAACGGCGTTGCCATCCTCATCCCGTTGGCCTTCACGCTGGGGCTCGACCCGACTGCGGCGATGATCCTTCTCACAAGTGTCTATTACGGCGCGATGTACGGCGGTCGAATTTCGTCGATTCTGCTGAACATCCCAGGCGACGAGCCTGCGCTCATGACCACTCTCGACGGCTATCCCATGGCCAAGCAGGGGCGGGCAGGTGAAGCACTCGCGCTTTCCGGCGTGGCATCGTTCGTCGGCGCATTTTTCGCCACTTGGGGTCTCGTGTTCCTTGCGCCGCTTCTGGTCGATGTCGCCCTACTATTCGGCCCGGCGGAATACTTCGCGCTGTTCACGCTCGCCTTCGCGACGCTGGGTGGCATTTCGTCGAAGAACCAGGCCAAGGCTGCATTCGCCGCTGCGCTTGGTCTGATGATTGCGATGATCGGGGTTGACGGTCAAACCGGCGTAACACGATTCACCTTCGGTGAAGTCCATCTCTACGACGGTATCGACTTCCTGGTTGCCATCGTTGGACTCTTCGCATTGTCCGAGGTTTTCGTCTTCCTCGAGCATCGGGGTGACCCCAGCGTCGAGGGCAAGGAGACGAAAGTTGGGATCGGCCGAATTACGCCATCGCTCTCCATGCTGAAATATTGCACGCCCACGATGCTGCGCACATCGGTGCTTGGCTTCATTGCCGGGGTACTTCCGGGTGCGGGTGCTTCCCTCGGTTCGTTCATCTCCTACTCGATGGAGAAGCGGCTGGTCGACAAGGGCACCTTCGGCACGGGTGACCCGCGCGGCATAGCGGCGCCGGAAGCCGGCAACAATGCGGCCGCTGGCGGTGCGCTCGTGCCCATGCTGTCACTCGGTGTTCCGGGTTCTGGTACCACGGCAGTTCTTCTGGCGATGTTGCTCGCCCTTAACATCACGCCTGGTCCACTGCTGTTCCAATCCAATCCGGACGTCGTCTGGGGCCTGATCGCCGCGCTTTTCATTGGCAATGCGATGTTGCTGGCAATGAACATCCCAATGGTGGGTATGTTTGTGCGCGTTCTGATGGTTCCACCGCGTCTCCTGATGCCGGTGGTGGCGATGATCTCTTTCGTCGGCATTTACGGGATCTCGGGCTCGAGCTTCGATCTTCTGGTGATGGTCGGATTCGGCGTTGTTGGCTGGTTGCTGCGCAAGGTGGACGTCCCGCTGGTGCCGGTCATTCTCGGCGTGCTGTTGGGGAACAACATGGAGTCCAACATGCGCCGCGCAATGACAATCTCCGACGGTGACTGGGGCGTGCTATTCGGATCTCCGCTGGCGATAGGCCTTTGGACGGTCGCAATCGTAGGATTCGTCCTGCCAATTTTCGTCGGCAAGGCCATGCGCATGAAAATGAAGAGCGTTGCATCCCAATCGACGGCAGGCGCGGAGGGTGCCGATCCCGATTGATGTGACGTTGGGCGGACGGCGATCGGGGGCGCCGTCCGCATAACGCAACCGGTCACCGGTGCCGTCGCTTACGGGAAGGCGGGCCGCCGCTGCAGCGCATTGCTCCAGCGATCGAGAAACTTTTCGCGCTTGATCGGATCGAGGTAGACCAGTAGGCCGGGCCCGACGCGGACGGGACGAAGTACCCCGGATGCAGCCCTCGAAAGTCCCTCCATGGTGGATTCCCCGGTGACTCCCGATCGGATTGCGAACAGGCCGGCCGGGCCAGCCAGGATCTGCTGGCCGCGCACGGAGAGCAGGAAATCCACGAACCGGAAGGCCAACTCCGGGTGGTTGGTGGTCTTCGGTACCAATGCGATGCGGGATATCACCAGCGTGTAGTCTTCGGGTAGCACGACAACGAGCCGTGGATCCGTCCTGGCGCGCGACAGCGCATAGGCCCCGATTACGTTGTACGCCAGCGTCAGTTCCCCCGTGGCGATCCTGTCCAGCATGGCCGCAGAGTGGCCAAAAAGCTGCACCCCGATTTGCCCGAGCGCCGTCGTCAGCTCGTGCATGACCGGTGACTGCTCGCTGTCCTGAGTCAGCGCGAGGTAACCAACACCGCTTGCGTTCGGATCAAAGGTCGCCACCTTGCCGAAGAATGTGTGGGGCTTCTGGTTCAAGAGCTCGATAAGGCGATATCGGCTCGTCGGCACCATGTCGGGATCGAGGCGACTCGGATTGTAGACAATGACAATCGGCTCGAACGAGAAAGCGAACGCCTCGTCGCGCCACACTGCCCAATCCGGCAGCTGCTGCTCGTGGGGCGATTCGTAGGCGAGCGCATGGCCATCGTTTGCCAGCTTCGTCTGCAGATCCATGGCCGAGCTCAAGAGCACGTCCGCGGTCGCCCGACCCGCCTGGGCCGCCTCGAGAAAACCTTCGAAGACCTCCCTAGTGCTCCGCTCGACGTATCGTACGTCGATGTCGGGATGGACCTGGCTGAAACCCTCGAGCAGAAATTTCATTGCGCTCAGATCCATCGAGCCGTGGACGAGGAGCGTCTCGCGGGAGTCGACGGCACCTACCGTATTCGTGGACGAAATAAGAATGAATGCGACCTGCAACGTTATGAGCGCAAGCTTCCGAGCGCAAATCGAGATCCACATGGGGCAGACGGCGAGAATGTTCAATCCCTGCAGTTTACAACAACACCGGTTCGGGGCTCGGAGTCCGGTCGCTGGCGTTGAACCGGGCGATCTGGACGGCTCGAAATGCCGCGCGACGAGCAAAATGCGCCCGCGCATATCACGGTTCGTTAGCTCCCCGTGCAGCGGACAGGCTAACCGCCCTATGCCGGCTGACGGTGAGGGGACATTCACAGCTCCAGGTCGGTGGCCTTGTCGGCTGCTCCGGCAAGCTCGCTCCTACCCTCCCCGCATTGAAAATACGCGGAGAACTCATGTGCGAAGGTCTGCTTGCGTCGCCGTTGGCGCGACCGCGCCGGATTCCTTTTCCGAGGCGTTCGGGACCAGCGCGGCAGTCCGGCGAAGACCGTGGACGAACTTCCCGTAGGGCAACACGAGAAACAAACCCATGACGAAACCCAGATGGACTGCCAGAAGCATCCCAATCGTCATGGCAACAACGGCAAACAGAAACGCGGCACCGAACAACGAAACCATGACGCCATGCGGGATGACCGCGTAGAAAGCGCCTCGACCAATGTGAAACCCGTACAGCGCATCCGGCGAAACCAACGCCACGCTGCCCAGATACGCCGCCGCCAGCGTCAGCGCCGTACGTAGCCCATTGTGCTGGAACAACCGCGCCATCAGCCGCGGCCAGGCATGATCTTCGTACGTTTCCGCGCGCAGAGCGGCAAAGGCCTTGGGAACGTTCAGACCGAAGGCGTGCGGCGGCGCGTACTGACAGGCGTAATAGCAGCCTTTGCAGTTGTGGCAGAGATTGCTTAGGGAGCCGAGATCACCGTCCGTGAAGGCCCTGCGCATCTCCATCGCCGGGAACACCGCGCAATATCCCTCGCAGTCCCGGCAGGCGTTGCAAATTTCCATGGAACGGCGTGCTTCGGTCAGTGAATCGATTGAGGGCATGGCGCGCAGCCTCCTTTCCCGCAATGCGCTTCGAAGACGGTTCCGATGGTCATGCCGATGCCGGCCGGATAGCCCTTTCCGAGGATCTTTCCGGCCATGACTTCACCAGCGGCGGAGATGTTCTCCGAGGGAGTGCCGACGATCATTTTGACCTTCGCGGTATCGTCCACGGCCAGCCCGAGGTAGGTGAAGGTCACGCCGGTCCGCAACGGGTAGCCATAGAAAGGCGGTTCGGAGGTCGGCCGTGCCCAGTGGGTCTTATCCACCTTCAGGCCTTCGGTTCGACACTGTAGGATCCGAGCCTCCTGAGCCAAATGGTCTCCCTCTCGCGGTGAGTGCTTGAAAAGAGTAGCGTCGCCGAATGGCAATTGCCTATCGCGTATGCGCTGAGTTCGCGC
>JBFGYN010000174.1:0-8213 GCA_041587415.1 Candidatus Competibacterales bacterium
GCAGGTTTCAACCGCGGACACCTGGGTCTCCACGTCCCCGTCGATCTTGCCAGCGAACGTGGAGAGCTCTATGCCGTTGGCTTCGGCCGCGGCGGCCGCGCCCTCCTTCATCTTCACGAAGAACGGGTTCGTGTCGGTCTTGGTGATCAGACAGGCGCTGATGACGTGGCTGCCGGCAAAAGCGGTGCTCGCTACCGCGGTGGTTACAAGGCCGGCAGCGGCCCGTACCATGAGTTTCTTCAAGGTCTTTCCTCCCGAAGTCGAGTTAGGAGTTGACGGGCCACGCGACCCAGTTGTAGGGGAGGTTGCGCGTCAGCAATTCACCCTCGAACATTGGGAACCGTGAGCCAGGGGTCTTGTTACTAACTAAATCACCCTCGCTTATTATTCACAAGCAATTGGTCTTTGACAAGCAGGCTCTCTGGGGCCATTTTCTCGCCGTGGAGGAGCATCCGTGTCACAGAGCAAAGACGAAACCGAAGCTGATACGGGAGCCTCATCGCTTGGCGGTGGATCGACTTCGAGCACCCTGCGAGCCCACAACGAGCGGCTGATTCTCACTTTGCTACGCAGCAGCGGTCCGAATCCAAAAGCCGAGATCGCGCGAATGACCGGGCTTTCCTCCCAGACGGCCTCGGTAATAATGCGAAATCTGGAAAAACAAGGTCTGATCGAGCGGTGTGCGCCCGTGCGCGGCAGAATCGGGCAGCCATCGATCCCGATGCAATTAGCCCCGAATGGTGCGCTATTCTTCGGCCTAAAGATCGGGCGCCGCAGCGCCGATCTTGTTCTGATTGACTTCTTGGGGCGCATTATGATGCGGGTGCACTCGACCTACCATTACCCCACACCCGAAAACACATTGCGCTTCGTCACCGATGCGGTCGGCCGGCTGACTGAGAAGCTGTCGACGCACCAGCGGGAGCGGATTGCTGGACTCGGAATTGCCATTCCATCCTACCTGTGGGAATGGACCAAGCTTATCGGGGTTCCAGCGGAGAAGATGGCAGTCTGGCGTGGTCGCGACATTTGTGCGGAACTCGCCGAGTGTTTTGACTTTCCGGTCTATTGTCGGAACGACGCAACTTGTGCCTGCGGGGCCGAACTGGTGTTCGGTGATCACGACCGCCGCCCAGATTTTCTCTACCTTTTCGTTGGCTATTTCATTGGCGGTGGTGTCGTGCTGAACAACACGCTGGTAACAGGGCCCACAGGGAACGCAGGCGCGTTAGGGCCACTACCTTTGCCTACCAGGGGCAAAGCGACGCAACAGTTGGTCGAGGTGGCTTCGCTTTGCAGCCTCGAGGAATTGATCCTCGAAAATGGCGGCGATCCGAGCGAGCTTTGGGAGAGCTCGTCTGCCTGGCACGTAGGCGAAAAGATACTCCAGAAATGGCTCAACCAGACGGCCCGTGGCCTAGCTCATGCGATTGCCGCATCCTGCTCGGTCATAGACTTTGAGCTCGTCTTGGTCGATGGTTGGCTACCGAAACAGATTCGCCGAAAGCTGGTCGATCTGACTACCCGAAGGCTCCCCGAGTTCAATCTCGCCGGCCTCACGCGCCCGGAAATTCGCGAAGGTTCGATTGGCCCTGACGCTCGCTCACTTGGTGCGGCGAGCCTTCCGCTGTCACATCGCTACTTGATCTCGCAAGGTGCCTTTTGATCTTGCTGTCGATTTCTCGTGGGGCGCGCCCCGTGACGTCGGCTCTGTTGGAGCCCTGATCCATTCGCGCGAACCGCGCTTCGATCCGTATGGGTGCAGGCGCTAGGCGCCCGGCGTGACGTGTTAGCTTGCCTCGACTCTTGCTCAAGGCCCGACTGTGTTCTCGCTTTCGAACATGTCCTTCACACGGCAGTCCTGGCACATCTGCAGGCGACGGCGTGCATCGGCGTCCTGAAACATCCAATGCCCTCGGAGCTTGTCCTGCATGCGCTCGATCACGCTCATGGTGGCGAACGGTTTTCCGCAAACCACACAGTGAAACGGTTCCTCCTCGTTCAGGACGCGCCGTGTCATGCGTTTGTCCCGGTCGAGAAGCAGCCGCGGGAGGAGCGTGATGGCGTTCTCGGGACAAGCCACGTCACAGAGGCCGCACTGCACGCAGTTGGCCTCGATGAAGCCCAGCTGGGGCTTGTCAACGCCATCGCTCAGGGCGGAGGCTGGGCAGACAGACACGCAGGCCATGCAAAGTGTGCACGCCTGCTCGTCGACGCGAATCGCTCCGAACGGCGAGGCGTCGGGCATGGGGATTGGATCGGCCGCAGCCGGTGCATGCGTGCGGAGGTGGTCGAGCGCGTAGTAAAGGGAATCGCGCTTCCTGTTGCTTCCGAGAAAGCCTGCCAACGGAATGTCCCGCATGGCGTTTTCCAGCGACAAAGCCTGGGTGCCGGGGCCAATTTCACCACCGGAAACCAGTCGAATTGCCGCTGCGTACCCGAGGCCACGCAGGATGGCGCTCGCGAGGTCGATTTGCTCGCACAGCTCGCTGCGCACGCGCTCGGGCACCTGCGGTGTATCGAGCAGCAGAACCCCTCGAGCACCGAAGGCAAGACAACACAACCACGCGTCCAGACCCACGCTTCCGAGCTCTTCGACCTCGATGGGGATGATTCGTCCAGCGAGCGATGTCTCCCGTTCCCGCACGAGCGGGGCGCCGTTTTCGGAATCGAAGAACAGTAGGACCGGGTCGGTACCGCCTTGGTCGCGATAGCTGCGAAGCAGCCGGCGCAGACGATTCAGGAGATCGGCGGGCTTCGGGTAGGCGTAAATGATGGCCCCGGTCGGACAGGCCGTAGCGCAGACTCCTCCCCCCTGGCAGAGGTAAGGATCCACTTGGATGAGTTCGTGCAAAGACGTGATCGCGCCCGTGGGGCAGGTGTCCAAACAGCGGGTGCAGCCCTTCAGTCCGCTACGGCCGTGCGCGCAGATATCCGGGTCGTACTCGAAGTAACGTGGCTTCTCGAACTCACCGACCATGTCCGGAAGCTCTTGAAACGCCTGCTCCAGGGCGTCTGCGTTTCCACACGATGCGTAGTACCCGAACGGGGTCAGGTCGACGCCGACCAAGGGTTCCGAACCGAGATCCAGCACCAGGTCGAAGTACTCCCGGTCAGGGTCCAGTGCGCGGGCGAGATTGACGGGGCCCGATGCGCCCTCTGCTATGACCTGGAATTGACCCAGGTAGCCCTCGAGTCGAACGGCATGGCCGCCCGTTTGCAGCACTGGAAACGAATCCTGCGCGCCCTCGGCACCGTCGGTGGCGAGAACGCAGGGAGCAAGACTTTGCCCGGCAAGCCGCTGCGCGGCCGCAATGGCCTCGTCACGTGGCCCGATCACCAGCACCAAGCCACGGGAACGGTACTCCACGCTCGCGGTTGGTGCGATTGCGACCTGTGTCGTCGCGGCAAGTGCCGCGGCTAGAGCCTGACGATTCCTCTGGTCTTGTTCGCCCCCAGCGGCCGATTCACTCATACCTTTTCAATGTTTGGATCTGGTTCATTATCGGGCTCGGGATCGTCTGGCGATTGGTTGTCATCCGGCGGAACGGAATCGTCGGGGTGTTCCGTCTGCGCGTGCTTCGAAGTTTGGCCTGTCGGCTCTACAAGCTCCTGATTCTCAACGGCGCGAGCCGGCTCCTGGATCGCCTCTCGCTGTTGCCGCTCCATTTCCCACCGGTGGCGCATGTCTGCCGTGATTGTGTCGCCGAGCGCGGAAAAGCTCGTGAAATCCTCGTCGTAGTCGTCCAAGCCGTCCCGTAGATTGAATTTCGCCGATCGAAACAGCTGGCGAAGTGCCAGCCTACGCAGCTCTTCGTTCACTTTCGGCGACAGGAAATCAGCGTAGTTCGAATCTTCTCCGAGCGTGTCCAGGGGCGGCAACTCTGGCTCGGCGGCAACATTCTGATCGTCGGGAGAAATCTCCTCCGGCGCTGGCGGCCCCCGATCGGCCTCCTGCTCCCCGCGTTCCAGCTTCCGCTCGGACCACCTGCGCAGGAAACCGGGCGCCAGTCGGGTTTTGTCACCGGACGCACTATGCCGACTCATGGCTCACCCTTTCGCCAGTCCTGTCGTTTTCGCTTTAGCCGCTTTTCGGGCACGTAATTGGACAACACGAATGCCTCGACTGCCCGATACACCTCGGGCGGGATGGGCGCCTCGAACACACCCTCCTCCGCCTCCAGGTAAGCATGCGCCTCGTCGAAGCTGGCTGTCACGATAAACGGCCGCGGACGTTCGTCGGGTTCATCTTCCCGGGTGACGATGTAGAGGCGGGGCGTCTCCGAGAGCAGATTGTGGTAGTAGCTCTCGCACTCGTCTTTGTGCAGACGCAGCTCCAGGCCACCGAAGAGGAACTCGGCAGCGCCCGACCCTGATTCGCTGCGCACGAGCTTCCACCCTGCAGCCGCCTGCGCACTGACGACGACGCCCGTAGCGTTCCAGGAATACGTCACCCAGCGACTCCCCTGCACCGGTTTCCGTTCCATGACGACGGTTACGGGAAAGCGGACCGCAGTTGCCGCAACCGGTGTGGAATCAGTCATCCGGTAACGCTGTAGGCGCTGGTTTGCTGGCGAACGGACGCGCGCTGATTTGCTAGCAGGCCACCCGCCAAAATCGTTTTACAGGCATCAGTCTTCATACTCTTAAGATAGCCCGATTCCGCACCCGACCGTAAGCCGGGTGGCTGTAGTAAAGTACCAGCACAGTCCTCGGACGTCTGCCGATGCTATCAGGAGATCTTCGCATGGCTTACCGCCCAGACATGACGAATGCTGGTCTCAGTCCGTCGCACCCCGTCACGGTCATGGACGAGCTTGGTGAACTCCGGGAAACACACATCGCGCGGGAACGACCCCTAACGGTGTACGTGGACAAGTTCGAGCTGGTGACCCTGTTGACCCTAGGCGGGCATCCGGAGTTGCTCACCGTGGGTTACCTCCGAAATCAAGGTCTGATCAAGGATATTGAAGAAATCGTTGCCGTGCAGGTCGACTGGGACATCGATGCCGTTGCGGTGGTCACTCGACACGGGGTCGCGGATTGGGAGGCGAAGCTCGGTCGCCGAACCGTCACGACGGGGTGCGGACAGGGAACGGTGTTCGGCGATTTGATGGACCATCTTACCGGCGTCAAGTTGCCGGCGATCGAGGTGCGACAGAGTGTCGTCTACGCGCTTCTTCGCAATCTCAGCGAGTACAACGAGGTGTACAAGAAAGCGGGTGCCGTGCACGGCTGCGCCCTGTGCCGGAACGACGAGATTCTGATGTTTTGCGAGGATGTGGGGCGGCACAATGCCGTCGATGCCATCGCCGGTCACATGTGGCTCAACGCAATAGAGGGCGGCGACAAATTTTTCTATACCACTGGTCGCCTCACGTCGGAAATGGTCATAAAGGTCGCCCAAATGGGGATCCCGGTACTGCTTTCCCGGTCCGGCGTCACCCAGATGGGGCTGGAACTGGCGCAAATGGTGGGCGTGACCATGCTGGCACGGGCAAAAGGGCGACATTTTCTGGTGTTTACCGGGGCCGACCGAGTGCTCTTGGACGAACGGCCAGCAGATCGGGCGCATCGCAGACCCGGGGCGCTTGCGGGTTAGTCCGCGTCGCGCGGCGGGTGGTCGAGACAGACGTGTACGCAACAACCCGCCCAGTGGCAGAGCCTTGGCCCAGCAGCGGCTACGGCACACTCGACCGGGATCGAGACGGTTGGCTGGTCGCCGGCGAGGAGTACTTTCGTCACCTGCTGAATCGCCCGGAGCTGGTACCCGTCGACGATTCCTGTGCTAACGAACGGGCGTTACACGATCGATTGCTCGAGCAGCCCAGTTCGCCCATCGGGTCTGAGGAATTGGATCGAATCGCAGACCGGGACTCCGCGGAGAATTATCGATATTTCGCCGCATTCCGAGATCTTCTTAGAAACGCGGGAACGATTGAGGGCGCTTACATCCGACTGATAGACCCCAATTCCCAAATCGAGATGCCGGCCTATTTCGCGCAACTCCTGGCACAGCTGGTTGTGCGAGGGCTGCTGCAGACCGAGCCTACACCCCTGGCCTGGCGTGTAGCCGAGTTGTTCTTTCGCACCCAAAACGTGAGCGTCGAAACCGGCGTCCTGCTCGCCGATCGGGAGTTCGTAGATCGCCGTCGCGGTCCACGGACCGAGACGATTCTCGGCGCATTGATTCGCGACGCTGCAGGCGCAGGTGCCGAACCCCACGGCGGCATCGAAGTGCTTGGATCCCGCAACGAAAGCAGTTACTGGGCCCGAAGCGAGCATCACGATCTTGCGCTGGATATGACACCTAAACGCAATGCAAGTGTGGCGTTTGCCAAGCTCTGCGCCTCCTGGTTGTATCATTTTCACAGGCTATCGGCGCAGGTCGAGTCCGTTGCCGCCATCGAGGGTGACTGGTCCTGGCACATCGGACTGGATGCGGAAAGCAGCGGCATACTGAACGCCCTCTACAAGGGACACGCCGTGGACGACTCGACACGCGGTCGCCTTCTCGGTCTGTTTGAAATGCAGCTGGAACCGTCTCACCACGTTCTGGCCACCCTGCGCGGGCGGCCGATCTACCTTGGGCTCGCAATGGACGACCACCATCAGTTGCGTCTGAAGCCGCAAAATCTGTTGATCAACCTGCCACTCCGGGAGGTCGATTGATCGCGCTCAGTGCTCGGCTGTTTCTCTGCCTCAACCTGGTATTCGCTGGCCCCGTCGTCGCCATGGGTGTCGACGGCTGGGTTGATGCGGTCCAACATGACCGTGTCGAACGAATTGACACCATGCTCATTGACATCGACGACGTCGACACACCAACCCAAACTGGGAAGACCGCGCTCATGTCAGCGGCCCGAACCGGCGATGGCGCATTGGTCGATCGTCTGCTGGACCTGGGTGCAAACGTGAACGCGACGAATCACGGTGGCGGGACACCCCTAATGTATGCCACGTGGTACGGCGATCCGCAAACAGTTGTCCGGCTGCTCGAACTTGGGGCACGAGTGGATGAGCGCTCGAATAACGGCTGGACGGCATTGATGATGGCCGCGGCCAAAAACCATGCGGCCGCCGCAAGGGCGCTGCTGCAACGCGGCGCGAATGCGAACCTCCCGGACGTCTACGGTTGGACACCGCTGATGCGGGCAGCTCATGAAGGCCATTCCGACGTTCTCCAGGTCCTGCTGCAGCACGCCTCCAGCGATTTGTCGCAGCGTAATGATCAGGGAAAAACTGCGCTCCATCTCGCCGTAATCAAAGGACACTCGACACCGGTTGGGCTTCTGCTTGCCCACGGTGCGCAAACGAATGTAACGGATTTTGCGGGGCGAACACCGCAGAGCATCGCGCGAACGCTCGGGCGGGAGGATATTGTGACCTTGCTTGGTCAAGCCGAGCAGGTGAGCGAAAAACGGTGAGCGCGAGCCGAATCGGGGAGGCTCCAATCCATTTCAGGTGACGTAGGGAAACCCATTTTTGGTCGGAGTTTCTTTGTCTGATGAGCGCGATTCACCGTGTCGCAATGCCAGTGCTTCGACGTGTAAAAAAGAGGCGGCGCAAAGCGCCGTTGCCCATATGACGGCTGATCTCAGCAAAAACGTTGTAGACCACGAATGACAGCGCGAGGCAAATATTCATTGCCAGAAAATGGTGGAAATCCCTATCGGCCCAGAGACTCAACATGGCTCTGGGGAACTCGCCGATATCGCGGTACAGATCGAACAGACGCTCGGCCAGACCCACAGCAAATACGGCCGCTGTGTAGGCGACCGAGCGCCAAATGACATCGACGTAAACCGGCGCGGTGCGGAATCGCCTGCCGAAAGAAGTCTTACCGAGAAGTACCACGACTTTAGCAACCACGAGTGCTCCCACAACAGCCGTGCCGAGGATGGTGATCTCAACGTCGTATTCTTTCAAAAAGAGTTTCTTGAGCGAGAGAAAGATGAGAAAGCATCCGAGGAAGTACAGGGTCACGAATCCGATCTCTTGTAACTCGCTGCGTATGCGCTGGAACGGCGACATCAGTATTCTCCCGCTTGACATAAGAAATGGACCTCCATTTCCGGCGTCTCGCAACACGGAGCTTTCCAGCGGGCTGCGGCGGCGGGATCATACAACCTGATCTGGCCAGCCCTCTGCGAGAATTTCCGATCCCGATGCGACGATCCGCCTAGCCCGGATACTTCATCAGGGACCCCGGA
>JBFGYN010000175.1:0-8179 GCA_041587415.1 Candidatus Competibacterales bacterium
CGTACAGGACGGCGCCGCATAGCCGGTCGTCGGTGACCACGAGTTTGCGATAACATCCGCGCCCGAAGTCCCGCAAGACCAGGCTATGGGTGCCCGGGGTGGACGTGTGCTCTCCCGCGGAGAATACTTTGATGCCGCTGACCTTCAAGCTGGTCGCAGGGAGCGATCCCCGGTAACTGAACACGCCTAATCCCGCAAGTTGATTTGCACACACACGCGCCTGTTCGTGAATTGGGGCGACCAGACCAAAGACGCGACCACGGTGCTCGACGCATTCGCCGAGGGCGTACACGCTCGGATCGAATGTTTGCATCGTGTCGTTTACGAGAATGCCCCGGCCGCACCGCAGTCCGCTCTCCCGAGCCAATGCGGTGTTGGGCCGAATGCCGGCCGCGATGACGACAATGTCCGCGGGAACCTCCGCGCCATCCGAGAAGCGCACGCATTCCACTCTTCGCGTGCCGCCAATGGATTCGGTCGACCTTTGGGTCAGAATTCGAATCCCCCGGCCCTCGAGCGTTTGACGGAGCAGATTCCCTGCCTCCGCGTCGATTTGCTTATTGAGCAGCGTTTCGGCCAGGTGCACGACCGTGACGTCCATGCCGCGCTTCAGCAAACCGCTCGCGGCCTCGAGGCCGAGCAACCCCCCGCCTATGACGACGGCGCGACTGGAGCGCCGACTTGCCTGCAGCATACAGTCCACATCACCGAGATTGCGGAACGTGACGACGCCCTCCAAATCCCCTCCCGGGAGGCAGGGCACGATCGGCTGGGCTCCGGTCGCGAGCACGAGACGATGGTATTTCACCGTAGCACCGGTCGCACTCACCACCTGACGGCGTGCCCGATCGATGCGCACGATTTCCTCACCGGTTCGCAGATCGATGTGGTGCTGCTCGTACCACTGGCGGTCGTGAAGCTCGATCTGCTTACGGCCAAGCTCCCCAGCGAGCACCGGGGATAGCAGGATGCGATTGTATCCAGGGCTCGGTTCGGCGCCGAATACCGTAATCTGAAACGGTTGTGCCTCCAGCGCCGTGAGCTCTTCGACCAGCTTTGTGCCCGCCATTCCATTGCCGATGACAACCAATCTATTCGTCATGCTCGTGTGCTCCGAGTCGCGCGGTCCCGGTGATGTCGGATGGTTGGCTTCTCTCTATCAAGCGATCGCTGGGTTCGGTAGTGCGTCGCGCTCTGCCAACGCCCGGCTGTAGGCTTCCTTCTCTTCGGCCACGGTCTTGGGCGAAAAGCGAATCGCCAGCGCGAGTGCCGAACAGCAGGCCACGACGACGCCTAGGGTGAGCAAAGCGTCCTGTGTACTGATGGACTCCGCGCGGAAAAGGAATCCAGCCGCAACGGCACCGGCGTTGCCGCCTGCACCAACGATTCCGGCCACCGAGCCGAGCGCCTTTTTGTTGACGAAGGGGACGATTCCGTAGGTGGCGCCCTCCGACATCTGAACGAACAGACTGAAGAGAATCATGGTTGCAATGGCGACCGCCAAGACCTGCATCTGTGAGAACAGCATGAGAGCCAATCCCTCACCCAGCAGAGCGATCAGAAGAAAGCCAACCCGGCCGTGCAAGCCCCAGCGCTTGGCGAATTTGTCAGAAAACACGCCACCGAGGGTTCGAGCGAATATGTTCATGAGGCCGAACAAGCCGGCGATCAGTCCGGCGGACTTGAGATCCAGGTGGAAATGGTCGAAGAAGTAGATCGCAGCAATGTTGTTGATAGTGAGCTCCACGCCGAAGCAGGCTCCATAGATCACGAACAACGCCCAGACGCGATAGTCTTTGGCCGCCTGCAGGAACGAACCGTGCTCCTTGTCGTCTGCGCCCGGCAGTCTGCCTTGCGCGCGCAACGTGTCGAAGTCACCGTCGGGGCAATCCTGGGTCACGAAGTAGTACGCGATGCCCGCCACGAAGAGCGCAATGCCCGGAACGACCATCGCCAGGCGCCAGCCTAGATACTCATCGACACCCAGCATCAACACTGCGACGAAGATTAGTGGCATGACCATCTGCGTGACGCCGCCACCCAAATTTCCCCAACCCGCGGTGGTTGCGTTGGCGGTGCCGACCACATTGGGGGCGAACATGACCGAGGTGTGATACTGCGTGATGACGAACGATGCACCGATAGCACCGATGGCCAGCCGGAACAGTAAAAAGCTCTCGTAGGTTTGGGCAAAGCCGATGCCCATGACCGGTAGCGATCCCAGTACCAGCAGCCAACTATAGGTTTTCCGCGGCCCGAATCGATCACACAGGCGGCCGACGAGGAGGCGTACGAGCACCGTGATGGCGACCGAGGCGATGATGGTGTTACCGATCTCCGCCTTCGTGAGGCCCAGGTCCTCCCGGACGACGGCCATCAATGGTGCAATGCCGAACCAGCCGAAGAATGCGAGAAAGAACGCGAACCACGTCATGTGGAATGCCCGCATTTGGGGAGTCTTGAGACTGAACAGGTCGATTCGTGTTGCCTTGTTCGCGATATCCATGGATTGGTGCCCCTTCAATCATTGCTTGGCGAAATGTGTCGCCACGCTCCGTGCGCTGCTACGCAACAAGCACTCGGACAAAAAAAAAGACGCCCGGCTCCCCGCAGAATCTGGGAAGTCGTTGACATCTTCGTCGTGTGCGGACCGCCGCTGGCCCGTCAATCAGATATTCGACCGCTTCCCGCCGCCCGTCGTTGGTCGAGGGTTCGTACGGTCTTGGTGGAGCGAGTTTTCCGGACGCTGCAGCTGTGGCCAAAGCGCAAGCCAACGCTCGCGGTCCCCGGTTACGCGACTCGTAGTGCGCCGCAACAAAGTTCATGCCAGGCCGGCAGTTCATCAAAAAACGTTTGTTAAAACAATTATATAAAGAACTTCCAAGGCGGCGCGAAGCGGCCTACGTACGCACTCGATCGGTGCACATGGATACACCTGGTGCTCGATTTTCGTGCTTTGGCATTGTCCCAGGCGTGATCTCCGACAGCCCCTCGCAATGGCCAAGAATCGGAAGCGGAGGGGTCCCAATGGTGCGTCGGCTGCGCTGTATTGGTGCGCCGCAGCATGCTTGAGCTTCTCAGAGGGTCAGGCAAGAATCTAACATATTGATTGTAATATAAAAAAACGATTCCCCATTGTTGGCATCGTCATTGCGATGGAAGCCTTATCGAGGGATACCACGAATACGGACTTATCCATATGACATTGAACATCACACTTCTCGAGACGGCACCTTTGTGCTCGGAGGATTTGCTCGACGCGCTGGCACGGGCCGACTGTGAAATCCGCACCAGGGTGGAGTCGGGAGCGAATCTCCTGAAATCAGTATTGGGTGACACCCCGGATGTGATCGTCATTCACGTGGACACACCCGACAGGGAGTTACTCGTGAGTCTGGCCCGTTTGCAGGATGTCTGTCCGAGACCGGTCGTGCTGTTCACCGACCACGGCGACCGTGCCACCATCGAGCACGCGATTCGAGCCGGGGTGTCCGCCTACGTGGTGGACGGGATCTCCCGGTCGCGAGTCGGCCCAGTAATATCCGCGGCAATCGCGCGGTTCCAGGAGTTTCAGAGCCTACGCCGTGAGCTTCAGGAAACCCGCAGCCAACTGGCGGACCGGCGGGACATCGAACGTGCCAAGGGGATCCTTGTTCAGCACCGAGGGATGGACGAGCAAGCAGCGTACGCGGCGCTCAGGAAAGTAGCGATGGATAGAGGGCAGAAGCTCGGTGAGGTTGCGCGCAACGTTATCGCCGTTGTCGCGATGATGGGCGAAGAGGTCGCATGAGTGCATGGAAAGCACCTTGTTCGTGCGGCGGCGATCGAATTTGCCCTCGCTTGGTGCAATGCAGCAATTCCAAGCGTCTGGCGAAGTGCCACAGTGGCACCCTTAAAGAACGTGAAAACAACAAGTTGAATGCCATTCTAGGAGATTGGAACGGAAATTGACTTAGCATCGACAGCTGCGTCAATGGCGATGCAGTCGGCGTTAATCCGTTGCGGGGCTCGGCCCCGATGCGGGAACTCGAGAGCTAAGCGGCTCCTGACATTGGACAAAGGCGTCCCAGACTATCCACGGCGTTGGATAGTGGGGCGCTTTTTTTTTGCCGGTGCGTGGCCCTTGCTCCTCGACTCTGGAGAGACGGAGAAATCAGAATGGCTGACAGCACACTCGTCGTCATCGGCCACGGGATGGTGGGACATCATTTTCTGGAAGTTGCAGCCGAGCTGCAGCTTCATGAGCAATTTCGCATCGTCATTATTGGCGAGGAGCAGCACCCGGCTTACGACCGGGTGCACCTCTCCGAGTATTTCGCGGGGGCCAGCGCGGAGCAGTTGTCTCTGGTAAGCGGCGATTTCTTTGCTCGGACGGGAATCGAGTGCCGAACCGGTGAAAGGGTCGTCTCCGTTGATCGAGCGCGAAAGACCGTCGAAACCGACGGTGGAATCTCAATCGCCTACGACAAGCTTGTCTTCGCGACGGGTTCCTATCCGTTCGTACCGCCAATTGAGGGGCGCGACCGCGACGGTTGCTTCGTCTATCGAACGCTCGACGATCTCGACGCGATCCGGGCTGCGGCGGCGACAGGCAAGGTTGGCACGGTGGTCGGTGGTGGTTTGCTGGGCCTCGAGGCGGCCAAGGCGCTGACGGATCTTGCTCTTGAAACCCACGTGGTGGAGTTCGCCCCCCGCCTCATGGCAGTTCAATTGGACCAGGGCGGTGGTGCAATGCTGCGGCGCAAGATCGAAGATCTGGGCGTGCGTGTCCACACGTCAAAGAATACGAAGTCCATCGGCGCGGGCGGGACTTGTCGCCATACCATGCATTTCCAGGATGAGGAGTCCCTGGAAACAGACTTGGTCGTATTCTCCGCCGGAATCCGTCCCCGGGACGAACTCGCGCGTGCCACTGGCCTAAAGCTGGGGGAGCGGGGCGGAATCGTTGTCGATAATCAATGCCGTACATCGGATTCCTCGGTTTTCGCTATAGGAGAGTGCGCCCTATGGAACGGCCAGATATTCGGGCTGGTGGGACCGGGGTACCAAATGGCTCGAGCGGCGGCCGCTGCCCTGGCGGCGGAAGAGGGCGCATTCACCGGCGCTGACATGAGTACCAAGCTGAAGCTTCTTGGGGTGGCCGTGGGCAGCATTGGCGATGCGCACGCCAGGACCCCGCGAGCGCGTGTCTACGCCTACACGGACGAGCTCAGTGAAGTCTATCGAAAGCTGGTCGTGTCGGCGGATGGGACGCGGCTTCTTGGAGCTGTATTAGTGGGTAATACCGATATTTATGACACGCTTTTGCAGTATTGTCTAAACGGTATTGAGTTGCCCGAGCATCCCGAGCACCTGATTCTTCCACAAAGAGAAGGTTCGAACGCACCGTTGTTGGGAGTCGGTGCTCTGCCGGACACAGCACAGGTATGTTCCTGTCACAACGTCAGCAAGGGCGCGCTCTGCAAGGCTATCGGCGGCGGCGCGCTCGAGGTGGGTGCCCTGAAGGCGGAAACCCGTGCCGGTACCGGCTGCGGCGGCTGTGCGGTCATGGTTCGGCAGATACTGGATTCCGAGCTGGAGCAACGTGGCCTGGAAGTCAATCGGGACTTGTGCGAGCACTTCCCGCACACCCGGCAGGCTCTCTACCACATGGTTCGGGTCGAAGGGCACCGCACATTCCAAGATTTGCTGGCCCAGCACGGGCGCGGCCGAGGTTGCGACATCTGCAAGCCGGCTGTCGCCTCGATTCTAGCGTCGTGTTGGAACGGCTACGTGCTCGACGACGCCCAAGCCCCGCTTCAGGACACCAACGACCATTTTCTCGCCAATCTGCAGAAGGACGGCACCTACTCGGTGGTTCCGCGGATTCCAGGGGGAGAAATCACACCGGACAAGCTCATTGTCATTGGGCGGGTTGCCAAGCGCTTCGGGCTCTACACGAAAATTACCGGTGGGCAACGCATCGACCTCTTCGGTGCCCGTGTGGAGCAACTTCCTCAAATTTGGCGCGAGCTCGTGGATGCGGGCCTGGAGTCCGGGCACGCATACGCCAAGGCCGTGCGCACGGTCAAGTCTTGTGTGGGCAACACTTGGTGCCGGTACGGTGTGCAGGACAGCGTCGCCCTCGCGATCGAGGTCGAGAATCGTTACAAGGGACTCAGAGCCCCGCACAAACTGAAATTCGCGGTATCCGGCTGTACGCGGGAATGCGCGGAGGCGCAGAGCAAGGACGTGGGCATCATCGCCACGGACAAGGGTTGGAATCTGTACGTGTGCGGAAATGGGGGCATGAAGCCACGACACGCCGAGCTCCTGGCGGCGGACTTGGATCGGGAGACCCTGATCCGATACGTGGACCGTTTCCTCATGTTCTATATCCGCACAGCCGACCGGCTGCAGCGCACGTCCGTGTGGCGAGACAACTTGGAGGGCGGGATCGACTACCTCCGCCAAGTCGTTTGCGAGGACGAGCTGGGTATCGGTGATCAGCTCGAAGCCGAGATGGCGTACGTTGTGGACACCTACGAGTGCGAGTGGAAACGGACGTTGTCCGATCCCGAAAAGGTGAGGCGATTCAGGCATTTCATTAACAGCGAAGCGTCCGACGACAACGTGGTTTTCGTTCGGGAACGTGAGCAGATCCGCCCAGCAAGACTGGAAGAGAAACCCGTAACCTTTCGGAGGGCCGTCTGATGGATATGTCGTTGGCTTGGACCCGTTCTCGAGACGAGGGGGAGAACGGCGATTGGGAAACAGTCTGTCCCGTCGATCTGTTGGTTCCAAATCTGGGTTGTTGCGCTCTGGTTCACGGACGACAGGTGGCCCTGTTTCGCCTCGACGGCGAGCATTCCGTCTATGCCGTAGGCAATCACGACCCGATTTCAGGTTCGAACGTGCTTTCGCGAGGCGTTGTTGGTGATCTTGGCGGTGAGCCAGTGGTTGCCTCCCCAGTGTACAAGCAGCACTTCAGCCTGGCCTCTGGCCGATGTCTCGAAGACGAGAGCGTTCGAATCCCGACGTTCCGCGCTCGTATCCGGGACGGACTGGTGCAGATCGCGGTCGCCCCGTGAGCATCGAAATGCGCGATCCGGCCGTCAAGACCACGTGTCCGTATTGCGGAGTGGGTTGCGGAATTTCTGCTCGGAAGGGCCCCGCCGAGGTGGAGATCTCGGGCGACTCCACGCACCCGGCAAACTTCGGCCGCCTGTGCTCCAAAGGCCGGGCTTTGGGGGAAACGTTAAACCTCGACGGGCGCCTGCTTTGCCCGGAGGTCGATGGTCGGGAAGTCGGTTGGGACGAGGCGCTGAATCGCGTGGCGAGCGGCTTTCGCGCCGTGATTGATGAGCACGGCCCCGACGCTGTCGCGTTCTATGTCTCCGGACAGCTGCTAACGGAAGACTACTACGTTGCCAACAAGCTGATGAAGGGATTTATCGGTTCGGCGAACATCGACACCAATTCACGTCTCTGCATGTCTTCGTCCGTGGCGGGGCACAAGCGTGCATTCGGCAGTGACACAGTGCCGGGAAGCTACGAGGACCTGGAAGCGGCCGACCTCGTGGTTCTGGTGGGTTCGAATCTCGCCTGGTGCCACCCGGTGCTGTACCAGCGGCTTCGGGCGGCCAAGGAAACGGACCCACGGAAGCGGATCGTCGTCATCGATCCACGCCGAACCGCAACGTGCGATCTCGCAGACCTTCATTTGCCCATCGCACCGGGTACGGATGCGATGCTGTTCAATGGGCTGCTCCACTACTTGTCCCAAGTCGGAGCAGTCGATCGCCAATTCATGAATGCTCACACCCAAGGGCGCGAGGCTGCTTTCGAGGCTGCCGCCGATAGCGCTCCGAGTCTGGAGGAGACGGCGGATGCGTGCGCGCTGCGACGGGAGGATCTTGAGACCTTTTTCCGCTGGTTTGCCGCCAAGGACAAGACTGTCACTGTCTATTCCCAGGGCGTGAATCAGTCCAGCTCCGGTACGGACAAGGTCAACGCCATACTCAACTGCCACCTGGCAACTGGACGCATTGGTCGACCTGGCGCCGCGCCGTTTTCGGTTACCGGACAACCCAATGCCATGGGCGGCCGCGAGGTGGGAGGACTGGCGAACCAGTTGGCGGCGCACATGGATTTCGACCCCGACGATGTCGCGCGCGTTGCTCGTTTCTGGCAATCACCC
>JBFGYN010000176.1:0-8161 GCA_041587415.1 Candidatus Competibacterales bacterium
CGGCACCGAGCGCCGGGTAGAGCTCGATGTACTTCTCCACGACCCGGGCACCCATGGAATGCCCGATCAACACGGGGGACTCGCTCAGCATCGTTGCCACACGGCGCACGTCGGAAACGTAGTCTGAAATCGACGCTGGAATCCGACCACCGGCCGGACTTCTTCCATGACCCCGCAGGCTCACGGCCAGGCTGTGATAGCCGCACCTGGCGAAGTACGGTAGGAAGTACTTCTCCCAACACCATGCGCCCACATTCGCCCCATGAACGAACACCAGGGGCGGATTTCTCGATTCAGCGGGGCGGCGTTCGAGAATTTCGAGCGGTGCGCGATCGGATGTCATATTCGGTAGCCGGGACGAGTAGCTGGTTTCATATTTTCGACAGTTCGTTTCGAGCACAACGCGACAGCTTTTCCGGGCGAGGGTGGATCCATTCAGGGTTGCCGCAGGGAGAACATGGGACCCGCGTTTTCGACTTCAGTACCCCGGCGATTCGTGCTCGAAATGGCTCAGGGCTTATTCAGGGGATCCTGTCGATAGAAGGCTCGCAGTTGCTGGTAGATGTTTGGATGAGTGCCCGAAATCAAGGACGGGGACATGAAAAAGTGCTCGCTGACAACCGCAAAGAACTCACCCGGGCTCTCGGCTGCGTAAGGATCCACGGGCGTTTCTTCGGAATGCTCCAGGCAGGCGCACAACTTCTCGTAGGCCATTGTGAATTCCCGAGTCCACGCGTGCGAGTCCATCTCTCGATGGAGCGGTGGAAAGCCGTTGGCGTCACCGCCCCGAAGGAGGTCCAGTTTGTGGGCGCACTCGTGAATCACGACGTTGCGCCCCTCCTCGGGGCTCTCCAGGTCGGCCTCGATGTCGTCCCAGGACAAGATCAGCGGTCCGTAAGACCATGCTTCACCCGCGAGTTCCCGGTGTGTGGAGTGCACTACGCCGGCTTCGTCCTCGTACTCGTAGCGTTGGCGAAACGCGCCCGGATAAATGACAATCTCGTGCCAGCCTCGATACCAATCCAGCCCTAGCTCCAGTATCGGTAGCGCGACAATTTGCGAAACCAGGCATCGGATCCGAGAGTCGGGTTCGAAGCCAGCAGCACCGACAATGTGTTTTCGTTGCTGGAGCTTCGCCGCGATTCCCCGAAGTCTCTCCGATTGTGTGTGATCGAGGTGTCCGAAGCAGGAAAGATACCCCGGCATGGCTCCGCGCTGTCCGGTGGTCGTATTTCGCGCCAAGTGAGCCAAGTCAGCCAGTTTGGGAAGAGGCGCCGGCTCTCCCGCGACGCGCCTCAATCCACCGCCACAGCCAACCCTCGGGCAGTTCCGTGCCCGTAAGCACGTAGTCGAGCGCCTTGGTGTTCTCGAGCGTCCAGTCCATCAATTCGGCGGCTTCCGCAGTTCCGCAATACAGTACCTGATCTTCTGCTTCGAGATCGAGATTCGGCTCCGGAAGCAACGCTTCTTCGTCACCTCGTAGCAGCAGAAGCGCGAAGCACGGTAGGACGCGCTCACGATCCCGCGGGTGACGCTCAATGCTACCGAGCGTCACCGGCTGACCAGAGGCGATTGTGTTCGCCAGGGCGGGCGCGGAAGATGCCTGGATCGAGACGGTCCATGAGGTTGGCGCGGCACCATCGGTGAGGGAGGCGATGCGTGCCAGCAATTCTTCGGCCCACGACTCATTCTGGTGCCGCGCCTTGCGCAGGAATCGGTCCAGTAGCGGCGTCATGACCAAAGACAAAATGTGTCGGACGATGATCTGGGCGCTGCGCATGACGAGATCCACGTTTGCCGAGGCGAATAGAAGGTGGTCCTCGTGGCGATTCTCCCGCGCGACCAGATACAGATTCGGGTTCAGATCACGGGCGGTCATGATGATGGACAGGTTGTTCGCATCGTCATCGGAGCCGGCCACGATACCCGCAGCTTGCTCTATGTCGGCTTCGCGCAGGGTGACGGCTTCCGTACCCCGTCCTCGGATCGAGTCCTCAGGTGCGTCAGAACCCTCCGGGTCAGGCTCAATGATCACCGTCGACATCCCCTCGTACTCCAGATAACGATGCAGCACCTTTCCGAAGCGGCCGTATCCGCAGAGGATCCAAGCACCGCGAGGCGGGTCTGGATTTTGCTCGGGCACGGTTCCCGGGCGCGCCGTCAGGATCGTATGCAACTTATAACCGGTCGGCGAGTGCAGCGCTCGTGCAAGGTGATCGGCAAACGTATAGAACGGGTTAATAATGTGATTGGTGTTGAACGACGCCAAGTTTGCCATCATATCCGCCGAACGGGCCGCCGCGATGACCCGGAGCGAAGGATTCAGAAGCTTGCTGGTGATCGCAATGCGGAGATTGACCCTATCGCTGTTGGTAATGGCGACAAGAGCGACGCAGCGGGGGTTTTTCAAGCCTGCTTCTAGCAGATACCGAGAGTCACCGCCATCCGCGCACAAGTGCGGAACTTCGTAGGGCAGATTCTGAAGTCGCAGGTCCTCGATGGCACTGGGCTTGCTGTCGATGACGACGCATCTCTGACCGCGATTGGCCAGTGTCCGCACCAGCAGTCGGCCGCTGTCGCCGTACCCGCAGACCAGATAGAACGGTTCCCGGATTCCCCGAACGGTGATCAAGAACCGCCATTCCGACCAGGCACGCCGGAAGGTCGTGTCTTGTATCAGTGCAAGGATCGTCCCGATCGCATACAGCCAACCAATGACCGTGAGGTAGATTGCCACGAGCGTCCACAGACGCTGTGCGGGACTGAATGGATACGGTATCTCCCCGAAGCCGATTGTCGACGCCATATAGCTGACGAAGTAGATGGCGTGAAAGAAATCCATTCGCCACGGGTTCCCTTGGTCGTCGAGACCCGGCATCAGTACCAAGCCGCCGATTGAGATCGAATAGGCCGCGATGAGCACCAGCAAGGGCGCCCGCATGCGGCGGAGGAACATGATGAAGACCTCGATCATCTGGGCAGTCCCCAAAGTGTGCGGCGAGCCCGCATCGCTCACCGGGCTCCCGGATCAGAGTGCGGTCGCGGTGGTTGCGAGTGCGCTCGCGGACAGAAAAGGCCGGCCGTCGCTACGGTCGGAAGGAAAGTGCGTGCTGGAAGCCGCCACAATCGTGCTATCGCCGGGAGAGCGATGTCCGTGACACACCGATTTCCGAGAACTTTGGAATAATACATATGCTGCAATCACTTACATCGGTCTCGAGCGACACCGAGAGCGCTGTGGCCTAGCGCCTGAGCGTCACCGTCTCGATGAGCAACAACACGACGGATGTTGCATTGGCAAGCAGGGCCCCACCGGACAGTGAAACGATGCTGACCATCACCGCCTCGGTCACGCCAGCCTCGTGAATGTTGCCGGCCACGCCCCAGACGAGCGCGGCAGCGACCAGTTGCAGATCGGCAACCAGGCTGGTGGACAGCAGCAGTGCACCCATGTGAGTTCGATCTCCGAACTTGAGCACCGTTGCCACCAGGCTTACGACGATGGCCGCAAACAGCTCGTAGGCATTGTGATGATCGGGATTGGCAATGTCGCCGATGAAGAAGCCGAAGTTCAATGTCAGAGCGAGCAGGATGAAGAAACCGAACGCGACTTTCTCGAAATTCATACTGCCTGGTACCTCCCGGTGGGCGTCATGTGGCTGCGGTAGCGAACACCGTCGTACCGCCGTTCCAGGCGTTTTGGAAATCCGCGTCGCCCAGTTACTACAGTTCCGCTCGAATTCGTGCGGCAGTCGCTCGAATGGCGTCCAAATCACCCGGTTCGCGGCCATGCAACTTGCCGACGTCGCCGCCCCGCGCCGGCACGAGATGAATGTGGTAGTGAAATACCGTTTGCCCCGCTGCTCGACGGTTGAGTTGCACCACGCGCAGGCCTTCCGGGCGCAGGGCACGGTCAATGGCGCCCGCAACGCGGCGCGCGGTTCGCGCAACCGCGGCAACATGATCGTCCGTTGCGTCGAACACGTCGACCGCGTGTGCCTTGGGAATCACCAATGCGTGACCCTCGGTTGAAGGGCGGATGTCCATGAAAGCCACGGTGTGCGAGTCCTCATAGACCCGAATCGACGGTGCATCGCCGCGGGCGATCGAACAGAATATGCAGTCTGGAGTGTCGGTCAATGGTGTCGTCTCGCAGATGATGGTTCGAGGTGCTCGAGCAGGGCAGCGTACCCGGCGCGATAGTTCGCATACTGCAATCGATAACCCGTTGCACGCATGCGTTCGTTGCGGCAACGCTTGTTGCTACGGCCTCGACGGCCCTCGCCGCCGTGGTTGGAATTGGGGTCGACGAGCACCGGTTTGGGTGCACCGAGCCGGTCCGCCAACCAGGATTGCACGTCGCTCAGTAGCGCCGGTTCATCATCCACCGCGATGTAGAGCCGGGCGGGAGAGTCCAACGTGACCAGTGACGCGAGAAAGCCAGCCGCATCGTCGCTGTGAATGCGATTGCCGTAGGCGCCTCGAACACACTGGTTCTCACTCGAGACGAGCCGAATCATCCTCTCTCTGCCCGGTCCGTAGATCCCACCGAGCCTCACGCAGGTCTCGTCGAATCGAGAAGACGCAACAATCGACTCGGCCTCCAGTAGCGTTCGGCCGGCGAAACCGGCGGGGGTCGTTGCAGACGTCTCATCCACCCATTCACCGCCGGTTTGGCCAAACACAGAGGTGCTGGATGCGAAGACGATGCGGCGCAAACCCGCACTCTTGACCACCAGCGTCCGAAGCAGATTTTTCAACCCGGTTACGTAGGTGTTGCGATATGCGCGCTCCCCATGCTCGCTGGGCGCTGCCGTGAAAAAAACAAAATCCAAATCGGCCGGAATGCCGTCCAGAGAACTCGGGACGAGCAGGTCCGCCGCTAATGGCGCAATCTCCGGGGGCACCTTGGCGGCGTGTCGGCGCAGACCCCATACCTGACAGCCGCGGGCGTGGAGCAACAAACCGAGCCGCGTCCCCACATCCCCGCACCCGGCTATGAGAACGCGTAGCATTGAGCCCTACCACGAGGGGACAGGAAACGAGGGACGAGCTTCGACATGAGTTGACGTGTACCGAACGTTGTATGAGTTTGCCGCTGGTTCAGCCTGGCACCGTCGAACCCTGTGGGAAATCGAACTCGGTCAGTGGTTGCCCTAAGGATAGTCACAGTGCACTTGCCCTTGAACTCCGTCGATGGCAGCCATTGTTCGCGATCTTCAGTCTAGAATGGAATTTAGACGATTGGCCGGACGCTCGGCGCTGCGGTCGCCATTCCTGGGAGTAGAGTCCAATGGTAGCAGTCCTCAACTCTAAGAAGCCCGCCCACAAGCTTCCCGGTAGAGTCAAACCCAAGCATAACGTCAGGTTCGTCACCGCGGCGAGTTTGTTCGATGGCCACGATGCGTCGATCAACATCATGCGCAGGATTCTCCAGGCAAGCGGCGCAGAGGTGATTCACCTTGGCCACAACCGTTCCGTTGACGAAATCGTGACGGCGGCGCTCCAGGAAGATGCCCAGGGAATTGCTATCAGCTCGTACCAGGGCGGACACGTGGAGTACTTCAAATACGCGGTCGACCTGCTCAGGGAACGGGGTGGCGAGGATATCCGGGTTTATGGCGGTGGTGGCGGCGTGATCGTACCCGCCGAGATCCAGGAGCTTCACGAGTACGGCGTGGAAAAAATATTCTCTCCCGAGGACGGGCAGACCATTGGCCTGCAGGGCATGATCAACGAGATGCTGCGCGCCTGCGACGTCGATCCGGCTGATAACGCGCCAAAGGATTTGAAGGCGCTGGAGAAGGGGGACTTTCGTGCCCTTTCCCGAACGATAACGGCCCTCGAAAACGACGTCCTGGATGGCAAGCTGCGTAAGAAGCTGGCCGACATGACAGCCACGGTGAAGACGACACCGGTACTGGGCATCACCGGGACGGGTGGCGCCGGAAAGTCCTCATTGACTGATGAATTGATTCGTCGCTTCAGACTCGACCAGGAAGACCGATTGAAGATCGCAATTCTCGCGGTGGATCCGACCCGACGCAAAACGGGCGGTGCTCTATTGGGGGACCGAATCCGCATGAACGCGATCGATCATGGGAACATCTACATGCGTTCACTGGCAACCCGGTCAGCGGGTAGCGAGGTGCCGGACTACGTTACCGACGTGATCGCCGCCTGCAAGATTTGCGGATTTGATCTCATCGTTGTCGAGACGCCGGGAATCGGTCAGGGTGACGCCGGTATCGTGCCGTTCGTGGACAAGTCCTTGTATGTGATGACCCCCGAATTCGGTGCCGCCAGTCAACTCGAGAAAATTGATATGCTGGATTTCGCCGATGTGGTCGCAATCAATAAGTTCGACCGAAAAGGGGCTGCGGACGCGATCCGCGATGTGCGTAAACAAATGCAGCGAAATCGGGAAGCTTTCACGACCGGTCCAGAGGAAATGCCGGTATTCGGGACGATTGCATCGCGCTTCAACGACGACGGCGTGACGGCCGTTTACCACGAAATTCTCGCCGGATTGATCGAAGAGGGGCTCAGCGTAAGATCAGGGGTGTTGGATAAACCCGAGGTGAAGGCCTCGTCCCTATCCACTGCCATCGTGCCGCCGTCACGGGTTCGATACCTGGCTGAGATTGCGGAGACCGTGCGGGATTATCACAAGACGGTGGAACGCCAAGCGGACTTGGTACGCCGACGACAGCAAATCAGCGCAGTCATGGGAATGCTGAAATCCACGGGCAAGTCGCCCGTCGACCTGGAGCCACTGCTTCGGGAAGTGGACCAGTTCATTGACCCGCGAGCGCGAAAGCTTGTGGACATGTGGCCCCAAGTGCGGGAGAGCTACTCCGGCGACGAATACGTCGTCAAGATTCGCGATCGGGAGATCCGATATTCGCTCAATCACGAGACCCTATCGGGCACCAAGATCCCGAAGGTCTGTTTGCCGAGATTCGACGATCACGGCGAACTACTCAAGTTCCTCCTCAGGGAGAATCTGCCTGGCAGCTTTCCGTACACCGCCGGTGTGTTCGCTTTCAAGCGCGAGGGCGAGGACCCTACGCGGATGTTTGCCGGCGAGGGTGACGCTTTCCGGACCAACAAGCGCTTTCACTACCTCTCGAAGGATTCGGAAGCGAAGCGCCTGTCCACGGCATTCGACTCGGTGACCCTGTACGGCAGTGATCCCGACGAGCGCCCTGATATCTACGGAAAAGTGGGCAATTCCGGCGTCTCCATCGCCACGCTCGACGACATGAAGGTGCTCTATTCCGGTTTCGACCTGTGTGATTCCGGGACATCTGTGTCCATGACCATCAACGGTCCCGCACCGACCCTCCTAGCGATGTTTTTGAACACCGCAATCGATCAGCAAGTCGAAAAATTCGAGGCTGAAAATCACCGGCCACCGACCGACGACGAGATATCGAAAATTCGGGCTTGGACGCTTGAGAATGTTCGCGGCACCGTTCAGGCGGACATTCTCAAGGAAGACCAAGGCCAGAACACCTGCATATTTTCCACAGAATTCGCGCTGAAAATGATGGCGGATATCCAGGAGTACTTTGTCCACCATCGCATCCGGAATTTTTATTCGGTGTCCATTTCGGGCTACCACATTGCCGAGGCAGGTGCGAATCCCATATCGCAACTTGCCTTCACATTGGCGAACGGCTTTACGTACGTGGAGGCCTATCTCGCCCGCGGAATGCACATCGACGATTTCGCGCACAATTTGTCGTTCTTCTTTTCAAACGGAATGGATCCGGAATATTCCGTGCTCGGCCGCGTTGCGCGGCGCATCTGGGCGACGGCCATGCGTTTCAAGTATGGGGCAAACGAGCGCAGCCAAAAGCTGAAATATCACGTGCAGACCTCCGGTCGTTCCCTGCACGCTCAAGAAATGGCGTTCAACGATATCCGAACGACACTGCAGGCGCTGATTGCCATTTACGACAATTGCAACTCATTGCACACCAACGCTTACGACGAGGCGATTACGACACCCACCGAGGATTCGGTGCGCCGGGCGATGGCCATTCAAATGATCATAAACCGGGAGTGGGGTTTGGCGAGAAATGAGAATCCGAACCAGGGTGCCTTCGTCATCGACGAGCTCACCGACCTGGTGGAGGAGGCCGTGCTCAAGGAG
>JBFGYN010000177.1:0-8155 GCA_041587415.1 Candidatus Competibacterales bacterium
ATCGAAAACCACGTGGGTTGCGCGGGCGAGTGTCTCGAGTGCGTGCCCGCGCGTGATGAGTAAGCCCATTCGGGTCAGGGCACCGGTCGCGGCGGTTATGGCGGCCGGCGTTGCAAGGGACAGGGCGCAAGGGCAGGTAACCACCAGCACCGACAATGTCACCCACAGGGCGTCGGCCGGCGATCGTTGCCACCACCAGGCTGCCACCGCAGCGGCGAGAATCAGTACCGAGAGGACGAACCACCCGGCAACACGGTCAGCCAGGGCGGCAATTCTGGGTTTCTCGCTTTGAGCCCGATCCAGGAGACGCACGATCGCCGACAGTAAGGTGTCCGCACCGACCCGTTCGACGCGCACTTCGAGTGGGCTATCGACGTTGACGGAGCCCCCGATCACCGAATCCCCGCCGCACTTCGGCACCGGCAGGCTCTCCCCGGTAATCAATGACTCGTTCGCACTGCTCCGACCGGCCACGACCTGGCCATCGGTCGCAATGGTCTCGCCTGGACTCACGCGAATCGTATCGCCCGGGACCAGCTCCGCCACGGCCACCACATCGTCGCCGTTTCTGCCGATTCGAGTTGCTGTCGCCGGCATGATACGGAGCAACTCGTCGGTAACCCGGCCAGCGCGGTGGCGCGCGCTCATCTCGAGAAACCGCGCAGTCAGCAGGAAGAAGATGAACATGGTGACCGAATCGAAATACACCTCGCCTTGGTTGCTGAGAGTCGCCCACACACTGGCGGTGAACGCGAGCACAATCGCAAGGCTGACTGGGACATCCATACCGAGCCAGCGGCTTTTCAGATTCCTCCATGCATTGCGCAAGAACGGGAACCCCGCGTAGGCAAGCACCGGAACGGCGATCAGGGCACTTGTCCAACGAAGGAAACGCCTGGTGGTTTCGTCCATCCCGTGGTAATCGCCGGCGTACATGGCAACTGCCAGCATCATCACCTGCATCGTGCCCAAACCGGCAATGGCGAGGCGCCGCAGGCCAGCGGCGCGTTCGTCTTTGAGACGCGCCTCATGCCGCCCCGGCTCGAAGGGATGTGCGGCATAGCCGATTTCGGTCACGGCCTCGAGGATCCGACTCAGATGAATCTGTGTGTCGTTCCAGCGAACCACCGCACGATGGGTGGACATGTTGACCCGAAACTCGAGGACACCCGGCAGGGCGCTCACATGTCGCTCGCTGAGCCAAACGCACGCAGCGCAGACAATGCCTTCGATGATCAGGGACGTCTCGCGCACCTGGTCCGGCTCGTTGCGGACGAAACTCCGCTGCACGTCCTCGCGATCGTAGAGCTCCAATCGCCGCCGCTGCAACGACATGCCGTCGCTTGGTCGCCTGGCGGTGGCGGTTCGGTGACGGTAGAAATCGGCGAGTCCACCGTCCACGATCGCTTTTGCGACCGCCTGGCAGCCATGGCAGCAGGTGGGCTCGGGCCGGCCTTCGACCTCGACGGTGAGAGCGATTCCCTGAGGAACCGGGAGCCCGCAGTGGAAACAGACCGTTTCCAGCCTGCTCGCGGCGCCGACCGACTCAACCGGTTCCGGCATGGGCGGCGTCGGCCGGCGCGACCGTCGTGTTGCCGCGGAGATAATGCAATTCGCCCTCGCGTCGCACCCGAAGCCAAAGGCTCCAGGTGCCGGGTTCCGACAACGTGAGCTCGGCCTGATAGGTCCCGGAGCGCACTTCGATCATGCTGAATTTCCGGTCGGCAAGTGGATTGGCGGCGCGCAAAAAATCTCCGTCGATCTCGGCACCCTCCACTGGACGACCCGCGGCGTCCTCGACGGCAACCTGGAAGCGACTTGGCTGCCCCACCACTGGCGCTTGCAGCCATCCCTTGCGCACTCGCCAACCACGGTCGACTTGGCGTTCCATCTGCTCGAGGTGCCGATCGTACAACTGCTGCCGGGTGGTCATTCCCGGCACCATGGTTCCGGGAAAGCTGGACGTGATCGGGCCTACACCTCGGGGTTCGGGAAATAGGGCACGGGCAAGACTCGACGAGAGGCCTTGCTCAGACACGATGAGGAATACGGTGTTGGCGGCGCCGATGACAATGAAGAAGCTTACGATCACCGCAGGAGCCCAGCGGGTGCCTTGTCGTGCACCGATGTTACCCCGCAACATCCCGAACCCCAGGTTCACCACCAGGTAGAGAGCCAGGTGGATCGCGAACACGTCGGCGCCCGGCCAAAATAGTATGGCGTAGGGGATGTAGACGAGCAGTGTGAGCACCGTAACGACGGTGGTCGCACGCCCCCCACCCAGCCGGCGCCCGAGCGCAAGATTGGCGACGATTATCAGGGCAAGGCCAAGGCCAAGTGACAACACCGTATGCGTCATGGCTGGTGGAAATTCGCCGAACGGCGAACCTCGCGCTGCTCGCCGGTCAGTCGCGTCACGACGAAATCGAATGTGCGTTTGTCGAGGTCGCCGGAAGGCTCGCGGCGTACATGGGCAAGCACCCGTAAACGTTGCCCCGGTCCGACCCTGATCTCCTCGAATTTCCCCAGGTCGAGTTCCGAATCGGGCAGCCTTTCAGTACGAATATGGAAACGCACGGGCTCCATCAGCTTGTTGTTGAGCTTGATCTCATAGCCGTTCTGAATTCGCCCGTCCGAAAGTCTAACCGCAAGAGGCTGACGAATTTGGGAAATGGTCACCGCAAAAGGATCCTGATTGGCGACGCTCGTGCCCAGCATGGCCAGCGCCGCGATCAGTGCGACACCGTAGCCGACGCTCTTGGGCTTCAGGAACCGCGGCTTTCCGCCTTCGAGCATGGCTTCGGAGGTGTATCGAATCAGACCGCGGGGCCATTCGAGCTTGTCCATGATGGAGTTGCAGGCGTCCACGCACAAGCCGCAGGAAATGCACTCCAATTGCAGTCCGTTGCGGATGTCGATGCCCGTCGGGCAAACCTGAACACAATATCCGCAATCGACGCAATCACCGGCGCCTTTCTCGGTTCGCTCCTCTCTGCTGCGGTAGCCGCGGCTGGTCTTGTGTCGACCGGCGCTGTTTTCTCCACGGGGCCGGTCATAGGCGATTATCAGCGTGTCCCGATCGAACATGACGCTTTGAAACCGGGCGTACGGGCACATGTAGGTGCATACCTGCTCTCTCGCCAAACCCGCGAAAACGAACGTGGTCGCGGTTAGAAACAATGTCGTTGCGTAGGCCGCAAACGGTGCCGCACCGACAAAAAACTGCGATACCAGGGTTGGTGCGTCGCCCCAGTAAAGGGTAAAGGTCAAGCCAGTAAGGAAGCCGATCAGGAGCCACAGCGCCCAGGTGATCCCCAACTTGCGAACCTTCTCCAGGTTCCAGGGTGCCTTGGCGAGGCGAAGGCGCGCCGGACGCTCACCCTGAATCAGGCGCTCGACCAGCACGAAGACATCCGTCCATAGAGTCTGAAAGCAGAAATAGCCGCAGAAGACCCGCCCGGCCATCCCCGTGACGAAAAAAAGAAGCATCGCCGCAATGACGAGAATGCCGGCAAGCCAGAAAATGTCGCTGGCGTCCACTATGAGGTCGAACAAATAAAAGCGCCGATGTTCGATGTCAAACAACACGGCTTGATCGACCTCGCTCAGACGCTCCCAGCGCAGCCACGGAAGCAGGAAGTAGACGCCATACGCCAAGGCCAGTACGGAGTATTTGAGATACCGGTAACGACCCTTGACGGACCGGGGATACACCGCGGTACGGGGCTTATACAGCTGGACTGGGACGCCGTCGCTCATCAAGGATTCCCTCGGTGGTAGACCTTCGCGCGCTGCATTGGCGTCGCGACCAGCCCATGGCCCCGAGTCGCTACTGGCCGCCGCCCAACTGATGGACGTATACAGCGAGCAGTTTGATGTCAGTCTCCGACAATCGATCCTTCCAGGCGGGCATGACTCGACTCCCCATCACACCATTGCGGACTAGCTCCATCACCACCTGCCGCTTGCCCTCCAACGTATCCTGGCCCGGCACATCGGCGATCGACCAAATGCCGTCCGTGAGATTCGCCGCACCCTGAGACGCCAGACCCGTGCCCTCCTTGGTGTGACAGTAGTAGCAACCGCCCTCTTCTCCTTGAAAGAGCGCGGCGCCTCGGGCTGAGGCCTCCGAGGACTGCGCTTCGCCGGACAGGGTCAAGACGTACTCCGCCACATCGCTCAGCTGTTCTTCGTCGAAGGTGCGTTCGAACGCGGGCATGAAACCGTTGCGGCCGTTCACAAGCGTTTCATGAATCGTTTCCGGCGTTCCACCCCAGAGCCAGTCGTCATCTGCCAGGTTGGGAAATAGCCCGACTACGCCTTGACCACCACGACCGTGGCAAGCCGCGCAATTGTCGCCGAACAGGCCATTTCCGACCGAGCGGGCGAAAGCCATCATCTCCGGGTCGTTCAGAATCTCCTCGAAGCTGCTGCCCGCAACGAGCTCAGTGTACTCTTGCTGGCGCTGGGCGGCAGGGCTCGAGCGCATGTCGGCAACCAATTCATAACGAGTATTCCAGCGCACGTCCACTTCCTGCCCATCACGGACGATGGTGGTGTCGCTCATTCCGCGGGTCCAGGAGTCCCCAACGGGCCACGCGGGATACAGGAACCAGTAGAGGATCGCGAACACGACCGTCGCGTAGAAGGACCAAAGCCACCATCGCGGCAGCGGATTGTTGAATTCCTGAATGTCCCCGTCCCAGGCGTGACCGGTGGTCTGGACCGAAGTCGGGCCGCTCTTGTCAGTGCTCGCGTCGCTCATTTTCTTTTATCCTGGGGGACTTGGGATCGGCCCGGTGGTCGCCGTTGGGTTCATCCATGAACGGGATCTCGCCATAGCGTTCCAAGCGCTGCCCCCGCCTACGGTCCCCGAACACATACACCAGGACACCGCAGAATAGGACGATGAGCAGCACCAGAAGAATGGTCTTACCGTGGGCCAGGATCAGTTCGACCATCGGCTTAATCCTCTACCTGAGCTCGGCGAAGTAGCCTTCGTCGTACTGGCTGAAATCCACCAACGTGCCAAGCATCTGGAGGTAAGCCACCATGGCCTCCATCTCGGTAATCCGGTTCTCCAACCCATCGAAATTGCTTTGCCGAGCCTGACTGATCAAGCTTTCTTCCGCTTTGTAGATGTCAAGCTGTTCGGCCATTTCCGGCCCGAACTGTTCCACATTACGCTCGAAATCCGCCTGGGTCAGGGAGTACGGAACGCCGGTCATCCTCAGGGCGCGCATCCGGTCACCGACGTCCCCGTATTCCAGGTCGCGTTCCAACAGCCATGGGTAGTTCGGCATGATGGATTCCGGCACGACCGAGCGGGGCGCGATCATGTGCTGGACGTGCCAAGCGTCCGAATACTTGCCCCCGACCCGGGCCAGATCCGGGCCGGTTCGTTTGGACCCCCATTGAAAGGGATGATCGTACTGAGATTCCGCCGCAAGGGAATAGTGGCCGAATCGCAACCACTCGTCTCGAAACGGGCGTACCATCTGTGAGTGACAGACATAGCAGCCCTCGCGCTGGTAGATGTCCCGCCCCCTCAACTCCAGGGGAGTGTACGGGCGCACACCTTCCACCGGCTCGACCGTTTCGTCCAAATAGAACAGCGGAACGATTTCCACCAATCCGCCGATACTGAGTACGGCCAGCGTGAGCGTGATCAGCAGGCCGGCATTGGTTTCGATGTGCTCGTGGCGCATTTGCTCCGGTCTCCCTTCGAACTCAGGTTTGGGCCATCTTGGCGGCCAGCTTCGCTTCCATCACCGCGGCCTCGCGACGCGACGTCAAGTACGTCATGACCAGGTTGTAGGCCATTACCAACAGGCCCGATAGAAACAGACCGCCCCCGATTGCCCGCCAGATGTATGGCTGGTGGAGGAATTCGACGGTCTCGATGAACGTGTAGGCGAGATTGCCGAATTCGTCGAATCCGCGCAGCATCAGCCCTTGCCCGATTCCAGCCACCCACATGGCGGTTATGTATAGGACTATTCCGATGGTGGCGAGAAAGAAGTGAATGTACACCAGGCGCTGGCTATAGAGTTTTGTTTCGAAAAGTCGCGGAAAAAGGTGGTAGTAGGACCCGAAGCTGATCAGCGCAACCCAGCCGAGCGCGCCGGAATGAACGTGTCCGACGGTCCAGTCGGTGTAGTGCGAAAGTGCGTTGACACTTTTCAGGGACATGAGGGGCCCCTCGAACGTGGACATGCCGTAGAAGGACAGGGATGCCACCAGGAACAGCATGATCGGGTCGGTGCGCAGCTTATGCCACGCCCCCGACAAAGTCATGATTCCGTTGATCATACCGCCCCAGGATGGCATGAGCAGAAGGATCGAAAAGGCAGCGGCCAGGGTCGAAACCCAGTCGGGCACGGCCGTCCAGTGAAGATGGTGCCCACCAACCCAGACGTACAGGAAGATAAGCGCCCAGAAGTGGATGATGGACAAACGATAAGAGTAGACCGGTCGGCCCGCCTGCTTGGGAACGAAATAGTACATCATTCCCAGGAATGCCGCCGTCAGGAAAAAGCCCACTGCGTTGTGCCCGTACCACCACTGAGTCATGGCGTCCTGCACGCCCGAGAACAAGGAGTAGGATTTGGTCAGACTGACGGGTATCGCCAAATTGTTGAAGACGTGCAGTATCGCCGTCATGAGAATAAATGACAGGAAGAACCAGTTCGCCACGTAAATGTGTGGCTGGGAGCGACGGCGCAAGGTCTGGACGAAGACGCACAGATAGCATATCCAGACGACGGCGATGGCCAGGTCCAAGGGCCACTCGAATTCGGCGTATTCGCGGGATTGGGTGTACCCGAACAGGTAGCTCAGGGCCCCAAGCGCGACGCCACCCTGCCAGCCCCAGAAAGTGAATTCAGCGACATTGTCGCCCCAAAGACGGGTCTGGCAGGTGCGCTGGACGATGTAGTAGGAGGTGGCGAACAATGCGCTGCCGCCGAAACCGAATATCACGAGGGTCGTGTGCACGGGGCGCAATCGACCGAAGGTGATTTCGGGAATATCGAAGTTCAAGAACGGCCAGGCGAGTTCGCAGGCGATGTAGAGACCAACACTCATTCCCACGATCGCCCAAACCATGGACATGACGGCAAACTTCCGCACGATCGAGTAGTTGTACTGCTCCATCGGATCGCTGCGTGCATTGGCCATGGGTCGCATCTCCCTACCGTTGATCTTTAGATGTGTGCAGGCGCGGCAGAATACCACAGCAAAATTTGTCGATCACCGCAACCGGCTCCCGCAATCGGGTGTCAGGTGCCGGTCTGCCCACTCGCGAATTCAGTATGAAACCACCGCCCATTTTCAAGAGCCGTGTCCCGATCTCCCGCCCGCCAGACTATTCGATATTGGTGCCATTCACCAAATGGGCACCTGGAGGACCGCTCGGCCGGCCGGCCGCTCACGCGCTGAATACTCGCAAGAAGTGATCGCCCAGCAGCGCCGCGAACAGGCTGAACAGATAGGTTATGGAATAGACAAATGTGCCCAGGGCCAATCGATCGTCCTTGCTGCGGTAATGCCGGAGCGCGTACCAGACGAACCGAACACCCAATATGAGGGCCGCGGCAGCGTATAGCCATCCGCTCATTCCTATTGAAAAAGGTAGCAGCGACACGGCAACCAGCATGACGCTGTAGAGGAGAATCTGAAGCCGCGTGTATGCGACACCGTGTGTAACCGGCAACATGGGTAGCGCGGCCTTCGCGTATTCGTCGCGCCGGTGAATTGCCAGCGCCCAGAAGTGCGGCGGTGTCCACGTGAAGATGATCAGGAACAGGAGCAGGGCGCCCGGCTCGACTTGGCCGGTGACCGCGACCCAGCCAAGCACCGGCGGCGCCGCCCCGGCAGCGCCACCTATCACAATGTTCTGGGGTGTTGCCCGCTTCAGGAACACGGTGTAGATCACGGCGTACCCGATGAGCGACGCGAAGGTGAGAACAGCCGTGAGCGGATTGGTGAACGCTATCAGCAGCACCATTCCAATGGTGCAGAGAGTCGCGGCGAAAAGGAGCGCGCGGCGAGTATCCAAATGGCCAGTCGGCAGTGGCCGCGCTCGTGTGCGCGCCATGATCGCGTCAACCCGCTGGTCGACCATGTGGTTCACGGCAGCGGCGGCACCCGCTAC
>JBFGYN010000178.1:0-8147 GCA_041587415.1 Candidatus Competibacterales bacterium
ACTCCATGAGCCGGTCTTCGCTCTACACCCTGGGCAGGCTTTCGCACTACGTGATCTTGGTGGTCGCGTTCATGATCGCACTGTCCTCGATCGGGATCGATTTCACCAAGTTTGCACTGTTTGTCAGCGCGCTCGGCGTCGGCATCGGCTTTGGTCTCCAGGCGATTTTCAGCAACTTCGTTGCTGGGCTGATCATCCTGTTCGAGAAAAGTCTCAAGGTCGGCGACTTCGTCGAGCTGGAGTCGGGCCTTACCGGCGAAGTGCTCGAAATCAACATCCGCGCGACACTGATCGCCACCAACGACAACATTGACATTCTGGTGCCCAATTCGGAGTTCGTCAGCGGCCGTGTCACCAACTGGACCCTACGCGAGGCGTATCGCCGGGTGCGGGTCCCGTTCGGGGTCGCCTACGGGGTGGACAAGGACTTGGTCAAACGGGCTGTGCTCGAGGCAGCCGAGACGGTCCCCTTCACCCTGAGTTCGGTAAGGGGTCGCGAGCCGCAGGTGTGGCTCGTGGAATTGGGCGATTCCAGTCTCAACTTCGAGCTCGTCGCCTGGCTCACGCAGGACGCGGTGAAGCGTCCCGGCGCGGTGCAGGCCGCATACACCTGGGCCATCGAGACGGCGCTCAGGAAATACGGAATCGAAATTCCGTTTCCCCAGCACGATCTGCACATTCGGTCGTACTTCGGACAAAAGGATGCCGAGGGGCTGCGCGCGGTGCGCGAGCTGGCAGGTCGGCTGCCCCAAGCCGCCGGCGCTCCCGGTGGCTGACCAAGCACTCGTCGCTCAGGATCGCAGCGCAAACTGCTGCAAACATTTGTAGGAGGCCGACCGGTGGGCCCGGGGTCGGACGGTACAATCAGATTTTCTACACGAAATGGGGTGGGGCATGTCCAGTGTGTCACGAATCATGTTGGGTGCAGCCGATTCTGGCGTGGTGTCACAGCTGGGAGGAATGAGTAACCGGCACGGAATCATTGCCGGGGCCACGGGCACCGGTAAGACAGTGACTCTGCAGCGCCTGGCCGAGGGGTTCTCCGAGCTCGGCGTTCCGGTCTTCGCCGCGGACGTCAAAGGCGACCTGTCCGGTCTGGCGGCGGCTGGCAGCCCTCACCCGAAGATCGACGCGAGGGTCGAGGAGATCAACGCAACGGATTTCACGTTGAGCGCCTGCCCCACTGTCTTTTGGGACATTTTCGCCCAGACGGGGCATCCGGTTCGGACGACCATTTCGGAGGTTGGTCCACTGCTGCTCGGCAACCTGCTGGAATTGAACGACACACAATCCGGCGTGCTGTATGCCTGTTTTCGCATCGCCGACGACAACGGTTGGCTGCTGCTCGATTTGAAAGACCTGCGCGCCATGCTGGGATGGGTCGCGGACAACGCGTCGGAATTGAGTGGCGACTACGGCAACCTATCCAAACAAAGCATCGCCGCCATACAACGCGACCTGTTGGTGCTGGAGGAACAAGGTGCAGACCGGTTCTTCGGCGAGCCGGCGCTCGCCATCGGGGATTTGATGGCCAGCGATTTTTCCGGGCATGGTGTCGTCAGCGTCCTGGACGCAACGACGTTGGTCAATCGTGCGCCACGCCTCTACGCAACGTTTCTCCTGTGGCTGCTCTCCGAGCTGTACGAAACGCTTCCCGAGACGGGCGACGCGGATTGCCCGAAATTGGTTTTGTTCTTCGACGAAGCGCATCTGCTGTTCGACCAGGCGCCCAGGGCACTGACGGACAAGATCGAGCAGGTGGTCAGACTCATTCGCTCGAAGGGGGTCGGCGTCTATTTCGTGACTCAGAATCCGGCGGACATTCCGGAGGAAATACTTGGCCAACTCGGTATGCGCATTCAGCACGCATTGCGCGCTTTTACCGCCAGCGATCGTAAAGCGGTGAAGGCCGTGGCGGACAATTTTCGCCCGAATCCCGCCTTCGACACCGGCGATGTGGTGACGAGGCTCGGCATTGGCGAGGCACTGGTTTCCGTGCTGGACGAGCGCGGCAGTCCAACGCCGGTGGCCTGGACGAAAATTCGCCCGCCCGGATGCCGAATCGGACCGATTGACGAGTCCACGCGCCGCGAGCGCATTGAACGCTCGCCCTACGGCGGCCGATACGAGCAAGCAGTGGATCGGGAGTCCGCCTACGAGATCCTAAAGCGGCGAGCCGCTGAATCCACGAGCACGGAAACTCCGGAGACACCGGCGCCGGTGACAGCGGATAACCGCGGGTCGAGCCGCCCAAGAGAGCGCCAGGGAATTGGGGAGGCGATGTTGAAAAGCGCCGTTCGGGCCGTCGGCAGTCAGCTCGGAAGGCAGATCGTTCGGGGACTGCTCGGGTCGTTGCTCGGACGCCGGCGCTGATCCGCCGGACCCTGGGTCCGGATTCCGCGCGGGAACCGAAGCGCCCGACTCGGGATCGTATTGACCGAGATCAGGAAATGCCAGGTGAGCTCTCCTACGGTGAAATCTGTCCAGGACTTCACCAAACGATATGCCGACCTGCAAACTTCGACGATATGCGACGCTGATCACCTTCCTGATTTTGGTGTGCGTGGGGTGCTCTCGGCGCACGCGCGGAGCAAACGAGTGATGCGAATTCGGAACTGCCCGATCCGCTGGTGGGATACTCGCTGATTGTTCAATTGCTGGAATGGATCGGCCGGCACAGCGATCACGATGCGCCCCGGTCCGCAAGCCACCCGCAGGCGGTTGTTTTTTTAGAGTACGGCGAAACCGTTCACTACGAAGGGCAATCGATTACCTTCGGCGAACACCTTCGGGGAGTTTACGACAGTCCGGAATGCAAGATCGTGCTCGTAAGACCCTGGGATCCATCGAACCAAGCCAATGTCAGCACTCTGCTGCACGAGCTGGTGCACCTCGTCCAATACCACGCCAAGGAGTGGCCGTGTTGTCGCGAAACCGAATGGGAAGCTTACAAGTTGCAGGAGGCCTGGTTAAATGCCCAGGGCCTGGAACCAGGATTCAACTGGATACGGATCTATTTATTGTCCCGATGCCCTCTACGAGACCCCCGTGACATTCATCCTCGAGCAACGCTTACCAGTCGGCCATCACCGCCCGGTCGCGGCCGGAATTCTTGGCTTCGTACAGGGCCCCATCGGCCCGGCGCAGCAAATCCTCCGCCCTGTCCTCGGGCAGGTAGGACGCCATGCCAATGGAGGACGTCACGGCAATGGACTTCTCCCGGTAATCGATGGTTAAGCCCCGGATGCCGTCCAGGATGCGCTCGCCCACTTTCATGAGGTCGTTCGCCTCCACGTCGACGAGAATCACGGCGAACTCCTCGCCGCCGTAGCGAGCGATAAAATCGGACCGTCGCGGACAAACCCGGACGAGGACTTCGACGACCGACTGCAAGACCACGTCACCGCCCGGGTGCCCGTGTGTATCGTTTATCTGTTTGAAATGATCCAGGTCGATCATTATCAGCCCGAGAGGCTGGCCCGACAGAAACGAGAAATCCACCTGTTTGGCCAGGACGCTATCGAATGCTCCCCGATTGTGCACCTTGGTCAGGGGATCCAGATTGACCTTCTCGCGCATGTCGATGAGGTCGGCACGCAAAGTGCGAACCCGCTGGCTCATGGAGCGTAGCTGGGCTTCATAACGAGCTTGTCGCGCGCGCACCACGTGGCTGACCACTTCGATCGTCTTGCTCACTTGGGTGCGTATTGCGTCCAGGGAATCGCTATCCACCGCGTCGCTCAGGGCGGACAACTCCCGGGTCACCATCTCGTCTTTCACGGCGTCGTCGCTTATGGCCGAGCGAACACCTCGGGCGACTTCTGTGATCAGCCCCCGCACCTGCTCACTCCGACCAATTGCGGCGGATCGCTCGTTGAGCCGGTGGTCGCGGAAGAACTTGCGAAGATCGCCCCAACGACGCTCGCTCACGGCCACGGCCTCCAGCGCGCTCGGCTCTTGCGGCTCGCCTTCGCCTTGGGGAGCCGGCGTGCCAGTCAGAATGTGTCGAGCCCACGCCTCGCACAGCAGGTCGAGTTCCACCGCATCCATGGAATCGATATCGAATCCGTTGCTGCCGTAGACGCGCAGCACACTCGCAAGGGTGTCCAGCGGGAGATCTGCCGCGGCGTCTTCGGGCACCGTCCCGGCCGGTTCGGGCTGTGCCGCGGCTTGGGAAAATCTGCCACTTTCGCGTTGGGAAAGGGTGCTCATACGCGATCCTTCGTGAACGGGAGTTGCTAGACCAAACGATCCTGGGCGGCTTAACGGGGCCGTACCTCGCGGGAATAGGGCAAATTGCATGCCTAGACAGCCCGGACGTTGCATCGGCATCCGGAAGTTTCGCAAAAGCTGACCAGCGCAGCGTGTGAGATCGTGCAAGAGTCGACGCGAGACATGGACTTGCCGTGCGATCGCGCGAAATAGGCGGCCGGAACCCGCGAGCAAGCGGATAGCGTCCACGGCGACCCAGCGTCACTGGCCAAAATGACCACAACTCACTGTTTTATTTAACGTATTCGCCGAAGTCAGAGCGTCCTGGGGCAACGTTCGGGCTCGGTGTGCCGCTTCAGTCGGAATCGGAGATTTGCCTGAGCGGCTGGTGGCACCCGGGCCAGGGGCCCCTCGTCGACCCCGCCAACGGGGGGCACGCACAGCGGCGTGTCACGATTGCTTACATGTCGCAGCATTCGCACCGGAGCTGGACCTTTAATGTTCTGAATTTTGGACGCTATTTTTTCTGGCCTGCGGATTGCTTCATGACAATGGGAGCACCGCCGACGACGCGGAGCATGCAACAAGGGAGACTATCCAATGGATACTCACCATCGAGCCATTGAGGATTCGGGGCACCATGAAGGCGGCGACCGGCCTGAAAGCCGCTCCGCCGCCAGTGACGCCCAAGCGACCGGATCCGGAAATCGCGTTTCGGAAGCCCGACTCAACGAAATGGACAAGGCATTGAACGCCGCGATCGAGCAAGCACGGAACGTTTGCTGAACGCGCGTCAAAGACCACGACTCGGCGTAAGTCAGTGAGACCCGTTCGCCATCGGGCCGCCATCGCACCGTGCACGTGGTGACGATGGCCCGCTCAGTGCTTCCTTCTCGGCATTGGCGTGGGCCGGCCGAGCAAGATTAATCAGTAAGGACAAGCTGTGCCAAGGATTCGGACGTCGCTTTATCTTATTGCCCTGGTGCCGCTGCTCAGCCTGATCGCGGTCGCCATCGCGGCATTCGTGACCGTGGTGCACGGCCCTGGCGGTGGCGGGGACTGGGCGCACGCAACATTCCTACCCCTCGCGAGCGCCATTGGAATCGGGATCGTCATCTCGGGCGCAATGCTCTACTACGCCCATAGAACCACCTTGAGTCTTCGTCAGCACGAGAATCGATTGCTCGAGCAAATTGGCGACGCCATGCGAAAGGGCCAGGCCCACGGGGAAGGTACAACGGAGGAATGGCCGGAGCTGAGCCGGTTCATCGGCGAACTCGTCCGCGTCAAGGGAGAGCACACGCGTGCCAACGCTCAGAAGAATCACCTGGACGGCCAAATTCGCAACCTCCAGGAAGAACTGGACCAGGCAAGAGCAAACATCGCGGGGCAGGCGTCGGCCTCGGAATCCCGCGAGCTACTCGACGCGGTACCCAAAGCCATCTACGGCGTCAGTTTGGACGGCATCTGCGTGTTCTGCAACGCCGCCTGCGTCGAGCACCTGGGCTATCAGGACTCGACCCAGATTGTCGGCAGACGGATCGACGAAATAACGCCGATCACGGATTGGGTTGCCTTCGGCATCTCCAATCCCGAGGAACCGGTGCACATTCCCGAAACCACGTTTTGGAAATCAGATGGCACGCTTTTTCCGGTTGAGTACTGGGCGCTTCCACTGCGGAGCGGCGATGAAATCGTGGGCGCGGTGGTGACGTTTATCGACATTACGGAGCGCAAACGCGCGGAAATTGCGCTGTATCAGGCGAAGGAGCAGGCGCAAAAGACCCTGGACAGCATTGGCGACGCCGTGGTCACCATGGACGCAGCGCGGCGTGTTCGGTATCTCAATCCAACGGCGGAGCGGTTGCTCGGCCTGAGCAGCAACGAGGCCCAGGGTAAGACATTCTCCGAAGTGTTCTGCGTGGTCGACGAGGCATCCGGTAAACCGACGAAGGACCCCTTGGCATCGCTCCTGAACAACGATCGCACGGGCGGTCCGCCGTCGCGGGCGGTGCTGCTGCGCACGGGTGTGCAGCAGCGCTACGTGGAGCCGTCGGCCTCACAGATTCGCGACCGGCAGGGACAGACGATGGGCCTGATCGTCGTGTTCCGTGACGTGAGCGAAGCCCGAAAGATGGCCCGAACACTGGAGCACGAAGCAGCCCACGATTCACTCACGGGGCTGGCAAATCGGCGAGAATTCGAGCGTCGCCTCGAACTCATGCTGACCCGGAATCGGGTTGAACGTATGGGGTGCGCGATCCTCTACCTCGATCTGGATCAGTTCAAGATTGTCAACGACACTTGCGGGCACACGGCCGGAGACGAGTTGCTACGGCAACTGGCGCACGTACTTCGAAAGCACATCCGTGGGCGCGACACTCTGGCACGGCTCGGTGGCGACGAGTTCGGGGTCATGCTCGAGGGCTGCCCCTTGGGCCTGGCGGTGCAAATTGCGGACGACATGCGCCGGTCCGTGGAAGAATTTCGCTTCGTCTGGGATAGCAAGACGTTCTCGCTCGGCGTCAGCATCGGTTTGGTGCTTGCGGAGACGGCTGGCAACCGTCTCACTGACGTTCTGGCCGCTGCGGACACGGCCTGTTACACAGCCAAAGAAGGTGGCCGGAACCGGATTCAGGTCTACCACCCGAACGATGAGGAACTCCAGCGCCATCACGACGAAATGCGTTGGGTCGGACGAATCAATCACGCACTGGAAGCCGGGCGGCTGCGCCTTTACTCGCAAGAGATCAAACCCATTTCCAGTAGCGCTCGGGCAAGCAATCGTCGGCACCTGGAAATACTGGTGCGCATGCTGAATCCAGACGGCAGCATCTCGCCGCCCGGTGCATTCCTCCCCGCTGCGGAACGTTACAATCTCATCAACGCGACCGATCGTTGGGTGGTGACGGAAACCGCTCGATGGCTCGCTCACCAGTCTACGCACGACGAGTTGCTTACTGTCTCGATCAATCTCTCGGGGCCGACCATCTCCGACCACCGTTTCCTGAGATTCGTAAAGAGGCTTCTGGAGCAGACAGGCGTGGAGGCCGAAAGCATCTGCTTCGAGATCACCGAGACCGCGGCGATTGCCAATCTTTCTCGGGCCGCAGGCCATATCTCGGAACTGAAAAAGCTCGGTTTTCGGTTTGCTTTGGACGATTTCGGAAGTGGCCTGTCCTCGTTCGGGTACCTGAAGAGCCTCCCCGTCGACTACCTGAAAATCGACGGAAGCTTCGTGAAAGACATCGTCGATGACCCGATCGACCGCACAATGGTGCGCTCCATCAACGAGGTGGGCCACATCATGGGCAAACGCACCATCGCAGAGTACGTGGAGAGCGACGAAGTGCTGGAAGTCTTGCGCAAGATTGGCGTCGACTACGCCCAAGGTTACGGCATCGCGGAGCCCCAACCATTGGCCACGCCCGTGGCACTCGGCAAGCTGGCCCCGTTTCTCGAGCCGGATGCCGGGGATAGCAGCACGGAAGTACCGGCACTGGTCACATCGTAGGAATCAGGGCAACTCGACCAGGATTTGCTGGACCGGCTTGCGCTGGGGAATCGGGACATCGGCTGGATAGCCGTACCAGACCATCCCCACCACCTGTTCAGCGCCTCGGTCAACCCAGATCAGGTCGTAGAACTCGTCGGTTCGGGTGACATGGCCGGTCGTCCACTTCACACCGATGCCCTCGCTCCAAAGGTATAATGCCAAGTTCTGTATCGCACAGGCGCAGGCCGCATAGTCTTCCCGCGCCTGGACGAGATCCTCCGAGCGAGCGCAGGTAACAACCATCCAACCCGGAACAGTGCTCCAACGTTCGAATTTTACCCTTCCAGCCGCTTCGCCCTTGCTGCGACTGACCAACTCGGCGTTCAACCGTACGATGGCCTGGGAGGTCTCCGGTCCGAGCAGGTAGAAGCGCCAAGGC
>JBFGYN010000179.1:0-8145 GCA_041587415.1 Candidatus Competibacterales bacterium
GAGAAGTTGAGGTAGCGTTCGCCGAAACGCAGATTGTGCGCGGGATTTCGGGCATGGATCGTAAAAGAACTCGGCGCCTTTGCAATCGATTCGAGAATCAGATTTCGGTCGAATCGAACCCGATCACCCGATGTGGCCACCTCGGCGCCCGCGTCTTCCAGTATCTTCCGGGCTTCCGGCAACAGAAAGTTGATGCCGATGTCCTCCAGGATGGTCATGGAAGCGTCGTGGATCAACTCGACCTGCTCTGTGGAAATCAGCTCGAGCAAAGGATAGGGATTGCGAATCAGCTCGAATTGCCGCTGCTGGAGGGACGATCCGACCGCCTTTCGCCGTCTCCTCTTCCGCGCGGCTTCCGCGTCGCGTGTCATGGTCTAATTCGTCCCGTGAGGCCACTGGGTTGAGCACTTCGGTTCAAACCGCGCCGTTCGTTTGGCGCAGCGGCTCGTTCTTTGCCGTGAAAGCGCAGCAGCCGAAAGTGTTGCAGCCATTTGCCACAATTGGTAGCTCCGGGCTGCCGAATGGCGCCGTCTGCTCTGCATGCGGCTTGGGTAGCGTCGACATTCCCGGGAACTGGGATCGCTGCTGAGGCCTCGGTCCGCGTGCACGGCGAGCAATTCCATGGATGGGCTCGATATGAGAGCCTACTCGCCCGGGTTCCAATCCGGCTTGAAGTCAATCGCGCTCGGAGTCAATGACCGGTCCCACTCCCAGCCGGCTTACGGCGGTCGCGTCGGAGAAGCCCGTTGGTTTCGCCGCGATTTATTGGGGCGAACGCGGGCCCTGAAACCTAAACACCTATGCGAATGATGCCGCCAGACTCGCCATCGCAAGCCCCCCCGGGCGGGGGAAAGGGCACATCCGCTGACACGGCGACCGGGGCTCTTCGCCCCGGTGCCCGGGAGGGGTCGCTGCCAGGTAGCGGCGTCGATCCCGCGCAGCCTCCGCTTGCGATGCTGATTGCCGTGACCGCGGTCGGCCCGCTGGCACTGAACATCTTCATACCTTCCATGCCGGGCATCGCGCGACTGATGGAGGTTGGCTACGGAGTGGTGCAGCTCACCTTGACGCTGTACCTGTTTGCCATCGCCATCGCGCAGCTCTTCATCGGCTCGCTGTCCGACCGGTTCGGACGCCGGCCGGTGCTGCTGGCGGGCCTGGGCTTGTTCGTCGCGGGCAGCGTCATGTGCGCCATCGCCCCGGACATCACCACCTTGATCGTCGGCCGCATTGTGCAGGCGATCGGGGGATCTGCCGGACTCGTCCTGAGCCGCGCGATTGCGCGCGACATCCACGGGCACCGAGGGGCAACGCGGATGGTCGCTTACATCACCATGGCCATGGTCGTGGTGCCGATGGTGGCGCCGGCCATCGGCGGCGTCCTGGACGTATGGTTCGGTTGGCGCTCGATCTTTGTCCTGGTCACGATGGTGGGAGTGCTCGCCTCCCTGGGCGCGCTGCGCTGGCTGCACGAGACTCATTTCACACTTCGACCGATGCCCGGCCTGGGCGGCCTGCTCGCGAATTACGGTAAGCTGATGCGCTCACCGTGCTTCGTCGGCTACGCCTTTACCGCTGCCTTCTCGTCCGGCATCTTCTTCGCGTTCCTGGCCGGCGCCCCGTACATCGTGGTCGAGATACTGGGGCGCCCGCCCAGCGAGTACGGGTTCTACTTCGTCATGGTGTCGGCAGGCTACATGCTGGGCAATTACCTGGCTGCGCGACTTTCTGCCTCCGTGGGGCCCTCGCGCATGCTGATTGTCGCGACCGTCATGGCCGTTTTCGGGACCGGCATACTGTGGCTGTTCTCGACCTGGGGAACGTTGAGCAGCGTGGCCCTGTTCGGACCGATGGCGTTCATTGCCATCGCCAACGGCTTGAGCTTGCCGAACGCAATGGTCGGGGCGGTCAACGTCGACCCCGGCATGGCGGGCACCGCCTCGGGCTTGGCCGGCTTTTTTCAAATGTCAATCGGCGGCCTCGGCACCGTCATCGTCGGCGCTCTGCAAGCCGACGACGCGATTGCGATGATCTCGGTGATGACGGCATCGGCGCTGCTGGCGCTGGCATTCCTCCAAATTGCGCTGTGGGCGCCGCGGGCTTCGGGCCAGGGGCCCGTCTGAATGAAGCACTCGGGCGCGATACTGACGGCAGGCCCGGTCTCGGCACACCTAGTCAAACTCACGGTGCCGATGATCTGGGGCATCTTCGCCATGATGGCCTTCAACTTCACCGACACCTGGTTCGTCGCCCAGCTCGGCGAACGAGAACTGGCCGCCATGAGCTTCACCTTCCCGGTGGTGATGCTGCTGATCAGCCTTGGCATCGGCATGATGGCGGGCACTTCGTCGGTTTTGGCACGGGCGATTGGCGCCGGTCAGACAGAGCGCGTCCAGCGGCTCGCCACCGATGCATTGCTGCTGGCACTGATTCTGTCCGCCGTCTGCACGGCAGTCGGCTTACTCACGATGGACCCGCTGTTTGCCGCTCTCGGCGCCAATGAGCAGGTGCGACCGCTGGTAAAGGAATACATGAGTGTGTGGTACGCGGGTTTCGCCTTCATCCTGGTGCCAATGACCGGTTTTGGTGTACTGCGCGCCACAGGCGACAGCGCGATCCAGGGCAAGATTCTGATCATGGCGTCGGTGCTAAACCTGATTCTGGACCCGCTTCTGATCTTCGGTCTTGCGGGCTTTCCACGTATGGAGCTCGAAGGCGCCGCGGTGGCGACGGTGCTGGCACGTGGTGCATCGCTGGCAGCCGGATTCTGGGCCGTGCACTTCAAGCACGGGCTGCTTACGTTTACCCCGCCAACCCTGAACGAGTTCCGCGCATCCTGTGCAAGCTTGCTGCACGTCGGACTTCCGGCGGCCGGCACCAATATGATCGTGCCGGCGGCAACCGGTGGCGTCGTCGCCATCGTCGCCACCTTCGGCCCGGACGCGGTTGCCGGTTTCGGGGCCGCTACCCGGGTGGAGCAGCTGACCATGGTCGTGTTCTTCGCCATGTCGGCCGTCATCGGGCCCTTCGTCGGGCAAAATCTCGGCGCGGGCCATCACGATCGTGTGTCGGACGCACTGCGGGTGTCCGCCCTGTTCTGCGCCGGCTTCGGATTGCTCGTCGCCGCAGCGCTGGCCTCGGCGGCCGAGCCGGTAATCGGCCTTTTCGGTGATAACGAAACGGTCAACGCCGTTGGCCGCACCTATCTCTGGACGGTCCCCATCAGCTATGGCGCCTACGGCGTCGTCGTCGTCGTGATCGCTGCATTCAACGGCATGGGTCAGCCCATGCCGGCAGTCGCCATTTCCGTCACCCGCATGGGAATTCTGTACCTGCCGCTCGCTTGGCTGGGTGCCCAATTGGCAGGGATACCCGGTGTATTCCTCGGCGCGAGCGCGGCCAACCTATTGGCCGGCGCGCTGGCATACGGTTGGTTCGTGCGGGCAACGCGATCCGTGCGAGTGGCAAGCGATACTCCGCCGGTTACCCGACCTTAGGCGCGAGCTCGTGCGCGACCAGGCACTCGCCGGTCCTCAATCCGGGCGCCTCTCTTCACACCGCATCAGATAAATGAGAATATTGTTGAAATGCAGGTGGGCGCACTCGGGCCATGGCGCTGGCGGGGGCGGTCCTTCGATCATCACGGGAATAATGTCCCGGGCTGGCCGGAATCACTCCGGCTCTGACACTCGAGCGCCTAACCCGCATCGCTCACCAGGCCGCTCGAAACCGCTCTAAGTGATTGCACTATATGCCTTATTTGAAAATCGGCAGAACAGTGTGTCAGGGGCATAGGTCGCCCGGCTCCAGATGAAGAGCGCTGGCGCGCGTACGCTGCCTCATGGGTGGGACCGGTAACCGTAGCGAGGCGTGGCGACGGGCAAAAACGCGAAGCACCCCTCGCTACAGGAGATCCGCTCGTATGCCGGCGTTCCGACCGCGAAACGAAGAGCGGCATGCTGGATGCGCTGGGCCCCGTGTGTGTATCGGATCATTCCGGCGGAACGCTGTTCGAGCTTCTGCCACACCAGCGAAGAGGCAGCCAATCGCCCAGGACAAACGGACTTCCTTACCCAACCACGATGTCAAACTCGGCCTGCAGGGCCGCTTCAGCCGTCAGCCTCTCCACAAACGGCACGGTCACCAGGTGGCGCTGCGAGGCCGGAATTCGCTGGAACAGAAAGTCGCGCTCGTTTAGTGGTTCGCCGCGCACGTAGAGCTGCGTAACCAGCTCTGTGCGACCGGGCGCGTGCACGGCGTAGTGAATGTGCGGCGTCCTGCCGGGATAGGGAACAGGACGTATGGTTCGGAATCGGTAGCGTCCGTCGGCAGCGGTCCGAAATTGCCCGTAACCCTGAAACGCCGGGTCGCGGTCCCGATTTGCCCGGTCGCCCGGATGGTGGTAGCGACCGTTCGCGTCGCATTGCCAGATTTCCACCAGTGCGCCGCCGACCGGATCGCCTTCGACGTCGAGAACCTGACCGCGCAGGTCGCAAATCGCGCCGCGTGCCAGCCGATCCGTTCCCTGGACTTTCACGAGGTCATTGTCCGAGTCCAGGGGAATCTCGGTCGGATAGAACGGACCTCTGGTTTGGGAAGGCGTCGAAATAAGGGCTGCAAGAGCCGGCACCGACGTGCCGACAGCGGTCAGAACCGTGGCCTTGAGAATCCGGCGACGCCGTAGATCCGCAAATTTCATAAAAACCTCCCCCACTACGGTTCACATTTTTGACGCGACGCCTCCCAAAAGGTTCGTTTGACACGGGACCAGAGCGGCGATGCGAGCGGTGCAGGTAAATGGAAGCCGGTTGGCGGCAGCGAAATGGACGACCTGCTACGCTCAAGTCACGGGACCTTGGTGTTGGAATTCGCTTCCTATCCCTGTCCCAATTGCACCGAACAGGCCACTGCACATCGCATCCATGCAGATTCTGTTTCTCGAAATGCAGATTGCGCGAACACGGGCGAGCGCGTTCGCCACACGCTGGGACGACTGCCATGCGAAAGTCCTTCGACATCGGAGACACACGTGTGCGGGCGGGCGAGCGGGCACTGGTGGATTTGCCCATGCCCAGGCTGCAGTCTCATACGCCCATGAGCATGTCCGTTCACGTCATCCACGGAAAAAAGGATGGGCCGCGGCTGTTCGTGACCGCGGCCATTCACGGCGACGAGCTTAACGGCGTCGAAGTCATTCGCCGGGTGCTCAATGAGCGCGCGCTTTCCCGGCTGAGCGGGACGCTGGTCGCGGTGCCGGTGGTGAACGTCTACGGCATGATTCACTTGTCGCGCTATCTCCCGGACCGGAGAGACCTGAACCGATCGTTTCCGGGTTCCGAACGCGGCTCACTCGCAGCCCGCCTGGCCAATCTGCTGATGCAGGAGGTCGTCGGGCGTTGCACCCATGGCATGGACCTGCACACGGGCGCGATCCACCGAACAAACCTGCCACAGATTCGCGCGAACATTGACGATCCCGACACAGCGCAGCTCGCGAGGGCGTTCGGGGTACCGGTGCTCCTCAATGCCTCCTTGCGCGACGGTTCCCTTCGCCAGGCGGCGGCGGATCATGGAATTCCCATGTTGCTCTACGAGGCGGGCGAGGCACTTAGGTTCGACGAAGTGTCGATTCGAGCTGGAGTTGGCGGCGTTCTGAACGTGATGCGTGCACTGGGCATGCTGCCGCGGCGACGCGCGCGCCTGAACCCTGCGGGCGAGCCGTTCGTGGCACACAGCAGCAGTTGGACCCGTGCGCCCGAGAGCGGGATGCTGCGCACCGTCTCAGCGCTGGGAGCCCAGGTTCGGAAGGGCGAAACGCTGGGCTTCGTGAACGATCCGTCCACCGGCGCCGAGCAAGAAATCGTAGCCCACGCCCGCGGCGTCGTCATTGGCCGAACCGAGATCCCGCTGGTCCACGAAGGCGAAGCCGTCTACCACATCGCGCGCTTTGACGAGGGCGAGGGAGAAGTGGCCGAACAGGTCCAGTCCTTCCAGGATACCCACACCAACTCGGAGGCGGAAACCGAGGAGCCGGGCATCGTCTGAGAGCGCGGCGATCCGGCGGCCAGGCCGGTTCTTTCGTCTTCGACCCCGGACCGGCAACCGATTCGCCGTAGGGGAACAGCTCCCCTCAGATTCGTGGATGGCAACCGAGCTTCCAGCACGCCCTCGAGCATGATCGCCCGCGAGACCCGTGGCAGCGGACCTTACAGCATTCGCACTGACCAAGATAAGTAGAGAACAGATGAAATCAAGCGCACAAGTTGTTGTTATTGGGGGTGGAGTTGTCGGCTGCTCCGTGCTTTACCATTTGGCTAAGTTCGGCTGGACGGATGCGCTTCTGATCGAGCGCGACGTGCTCACCTGCGGCTCCACTTGGCACGCAGCCGGTGGATTTCACACCCTAAACGGCGATCCCAACGTCGCCAAACTGCAGGACTACACCATCTCCCTCTACAAGGAGATCCAGGCGGAATCCGGCGAGAATGCCGGCGTCCATCTCACCGGCGGCGTCATGATCTGCTCCAGCGAGGAGCGCATGGACTGGATCCGCGCGCAACATGCCAAGAACCAGTATCTTGGGGTAGACACACGCCTCATCGATGCGGACGAGGCGGCCGAGCTGTTCCCCATCATGGACAAGTCCAAGTTCCTGGGCGGTCTGTACAACCCGCTCGAAGGTCACTTGGATCCAGCGGGCGCAACCCGCGCATACGCCCGCGCCGCACGCAAGCTTGGGGCGTCGGTGATGGAAAAAAACCGGGTGGTCGAGTGTTTGCCACGGGCCGGCGGCTCCTGGCGCGTCGTCACCGAACACGGAATCGTGCACGCCGAGCACGTGGTCAATGCCGGCGGACTGTGGGCCCGGGAATGCGGACGCATGGTGGGCCTCGAGCTACCAATTCTCGCCATGGCCCACCAGTACATCATCACCGAGCGCGTAGAGAAGGTTTCGGAGCTCAGACAGGCCGGAAAGGAATTGCTCCATTGCATCGATTTCGACGGCGAGATTTACATGCGTCAGGAGGGCGAAGGCGTGTTGCTCGGCACCTACGAGCGCTACGGCACACCGTGGTCCCCGAAAGAAGCGCCGTGGGATTTCGGCCATGAATTGCTTCCAGACGATCTGGAGAGAATCGCGGACAACCTCGCCCGGGGATTCGAGCGCTTTCCGCCGCTGGAGTTGGCGGGCATCAAAAACGTCATCAACGGCCCATTCACCTTTGCACCCGACGGAAACCCAATTATCGGGCCTGTGCGTGGCTTACAGAACTACTGGCTTGCCTGCGGCGTGATGGCGGGCTTCAGCCAAGGCGGCGGCGTGGGCCTCGCACTGGCCAACTGGATGATCGACGGCGACCCGGGATTCGATGTCTGGGCGATGGATGCAGCGCGCTTTGGAGACTGGATCACCATGGAATACACCAACGCCAAGGTGCGGGAGAACTACGGTCGTCGTTTCAACATTGCGTACCCCAACGAAGAATTGCTGGCCGCCCGGCCCCTTCGCACCACCCCCGTCTACGACCTACTCAAGGCGCGGCATGCCGTATTCGGCGTCGCCTTCGGTCTGGAGCATCCCTTGTGGTTCGCGCCGTCCGCCGAGGAGGCGACGGACGTCCACAGCTTTCGGCGAAGCAACGATTTTCCCCATGTGCGGGCCGAATGCCGCGCGGTGCGCGAATTCGTGGGTATTAACGAGATTGCGGGGTACGCCAAGTACGCCTTGGACGGCCCAGGGGCCGAGGGCTGGCTGGATCGAATGCTCGCGTGCCGGATTCCACGAGCGGGACGCATGACCCTTGCGCCGATGCTGAACCAACAGGGCAAGATAATCGGCGATTTCACGCTCGCAAACCTGGGCGGCGGGCACTTCTTCATCGTTGGCTCTGGCCCGGCCGAGCGCTACCACATGCGATGGTTCGAGCAACATCTTCCGGGCGACGAAACAGTGCGGGTGCGAGCGCTCGGGCTCGGTCTGGTTGGCTTTTCCGTCGCCGGTCCCAATGCCCGCGAGCTGCTCTCCCGAATTACAGACGACGACGTCGCGTCCGGTGCCTTTCGATTCATGGACATTCGGGAGATGGAACTGGGGCTCGTCTCCGCGCGGGTCGGGCGGGTGAGCTTCACCGGCGACTTGGGCTA
>JBFGYN010000180.1:0-8076 GCA_041587415.1 Candidatus Competibacterales bacterium
GCGAAATCCGTCGGGCGATCTCCCAGTTGAAGTCGCTTTCGGATGCACAGCTCACCGACATTGGCCTGGCACGGGGTGACATCGTCTATGCGGTCCGGCACGGACGCTTTGGCGATGCCTTCTCGCGAGATGCGGCGTAAGCGCCGGAGGCGGGCCTTCTGCCCACCCCCATCACCGTCCCAAAGCGGCGAGGGAGGGGCGGAGGCCCGGACGGCGTACCGCCCAAGACCTCAACACTCAGTTCGCCCTCGGACCTGCCATACGGTTCACCAGGCGCAAAGCGCTTGCGAAGACGACTGCCGGTCCAGGTGGCGCGCTGCTTCGACCGGCCTGAGCCTGGGACGCACTGCAGCCGCGCAGCCGAGGATCTCCAATTCCTGTGGCACACTTCGACGCGCCATGGCGGTGATCCCGATGCCGGCCATGACGCCGGCGCGAATGCCTTTGTGCGTCGAACTGGTGTAAGCGATTCGCCAATTCACCCCCGCACGATCGTGCTATCGTCGGGAGACCGATGTCCGTGATACACGGTCTTCTGTGGATTTCGGAATAATGCATATAAGGCAACAACATAGAGCAGATTCGAGCGGCCTGGTGAGCGATCGGGGCTAGAATTGATGTTCCCGATTTGATGCTTGCCGATCCAGTGCCGAGTCGACCCGTTGGCGCCAGTTGCCTGGCAAGTAGACTATTCTCAATGCAAAAGGCGAGGAATTGGACGGGCGCCCGCGCTTTCGCGAGGCTCGTCTCCGCCTGCTTCGGACTGCTGGACGGACGCTCGGCTCGTGACTGCACACTCTGATACGTCGTTCTCCCGGTTCCGAGTTCAGCCGAACATCGGACCCGAGCACTATGAATCGACCCCTCGGCGGCGTCCAACGGGTGGTGAATTCTCGGACCACGCAGCGGCCATTGCCGCGCAGCTCCACGCGCGCCAATACGCGTCACTGGCCGCGTGCCCAGGCGGAGCATTCGAGCGTCCTCGCGAATCCCGTGACTGGCCGGCCTTTCGAGCCACCTGGAACCGGTTGCACACTGATCGCTACATGGCAGACCGGGGCCAGTATCGGCGACGCCGCTACTCGGTACTCTGGGCGGTGGGTGACAGCGGGGAGTTCGCGCTTTGTCCCCATGAGCCGCACTATCAGTCTCGGGAACACAATCGCATTCACGGTGGGATCCGGCGGCATTTCGCGCCGTTCGAGCCGGCGACGGTCGAGAGCGTAGTTTTTCGGGAAATGGTACGGTTTTCTCTCAACGTCGTCGGACGCGTCGCCGGGTGTTGCGCGTGGCGGATACAGGCCCATCAGTTTCGCGTCGTTGCACGCCCGCACGTGGCGGGGCGACCAACGCCCGAAGGTATTCACCGCGATGGAGCGGATTTCGTGCTCATGGCCTTGATCGCCCGCCGTAACGTGACCGGGGGAACGACGACGCTCTGCCGAACGAATGGGCGACATTTGGCGGATCTGACGCTGGTCAAGCCGACTGAGGGACTTCTGCTGGACGACCGTGCGCTCATGCACGGGGTTTCGCCCATCGCCCCGGCCGATGCGAGCCGACCGGCGTATCGAGATATGCTGGTCTTGACGTTCCACGCTCGTTAGGGAAATGCGATCGATTCGGAAGGTCCCCGGCGGTGCATGGATATTCCGCCGGAATTGACTTGGTAAAATAGTGATTGCCCGCGGAAAGGCTGAACCGAGTTTGCAGCTTCCGTGCACTGGCGATTGCCTGAGGAAGCGTGATCTATTCAGAGCCGACGTTGCAGAGCCGGATCATCCGCCCGTAGCAGTTCGCACTCGATCCAGGCGGCTGCCTGTTCTTGGTATCGCCGAGAGTATCGGGCAGCAAGGAGCGTTGTTCGAACCGGTGGTCAATGAATGGCGCCTGTATCGACGGTCGGAATCGGTCACCAGTGCGCCCGATTTTCCCGCCCACCATACGGGAGCACGGGCCGATGAGAGTGCCGCAGTGCTGCCTTCGCGGCCCTACCCGGAAAAGCTCAGGGCGGTCACCGAGCAACTGCTGTGACAGCACTCTGCGCCAGCGACGGTGCTGATCAACCAAAAGTACGAAATTCTTATTGACACGGCCCCATCGACAACTTTCTGCGCCGGCCCTCCGGCACGCCCACCAACGAACCCTCAAAGAGGAGTTGCTTCTGGTCCGTTTCGAAGAGCCATTCGATCCAGAGCCGATCGATGCAACGTCCGGACTGTTTGGTTTGCCACAACGTGGTTCGGATCGACTTTTCGCATCAGGAGAATGCGGTTCTTGATTTTTCAAATAGGCGGCTGAGCGATACGATGGGGCGGTTTGGTCGCCGCGCGTCGACTGCGACACGAAACGCCCCAGGGTTTCAGGCAGCGATGTACACAGCACTTCTGCCACGAGAGAATTGTGCAGCGAAAGTTTCAATTCCACCCATTGGAGTTCCTTCAGGACATGTTTGACATTCGCGACTCGATCCAGGGCTACGACGATGAGCTTCACGCGGCGATGTTGGCCGAGGCGAGGCGTCAGGAAGAACACATCGAGCTGATTGCTTCTGAGAACTACACGAGCCCGCGGGTGCTGGAGGCGCAGGGATCGGTACTCACCAACAAGTACGCCGAGGGCTACCCGGGCAAGCGCTACTACGGGGGCTGTGAGCACGTTGACGTGGCCGAGCGGTTGGCGATCTCGCGGGCGAAGGCCTTGTTCGGCGCGGACTTCGCGAACGTCCAGCCGCATTCGGGCTCCCAGGCGAATGCGGCGGTGTACATGGCGCTGTGCGATGCGGGCGATACGGTGCTGGGGATGAGCCTGGCGCACGGCGGGCATCTGACCCACGGCGCGAAGCCGAACTTCTCGGGACGGCTGTATCGGGCGGTGCAGTACGGGCTGGACGTGAGGACGGGGGAAATCGACTACGGGGAGGTGGAGAGGCTGGCGGAGGAGCATCGGCCGCGGATGATCGTGGCGGGATTTTCCGCATACTCGCGCGTGATCGACTGGCAGCGATTTCGGCGGATCGCGGACGCGGTTGGTGCGTACCTGTTCGTGGACATGGCACACGTAGCGGGATTGGTGGCGGCGGGGCTGTACCCGAACCCGGTGCCGGTTGCCGATGTGGTGACCACGACCACACACAAGACGCTGCGCGGTCCGCGCGGTGGGTTGATTGTGGCGCGGGCGAACGCCGAGCTGGAGAAGAAGCTGAATTCGCTGGTGTTTCCCGGCACCCAGGGCGGTCCGCTGATGCACGTGATCGCGGCCAAGGCGGTGGCGTTCAAGGAAGCGCTGGAGCCGGAGTTCAAGACCTATCAGCGACAGGTCTTGGCCAATGCGCGGGTCATGGCGGAGGTGTTCCAGAGTCGCGGCTATCGGATCGTTTCCGGCGGCACGGACGACCATTTGATGCTAGTGGATCTGATCGACAAGGGAATCACGGGCAAGGCGGCGGACGCGGCGCTGGGTCGGGCGAACATCACGGTGAACAAGAATGCGGTGCCGAACGATCCACAATCGCCGTTCGTGACTTCCGGGATTCGCGTGGGGACGCCGGCGGTCACCACGCGCGGATTCCAGGAGGCGGAGATTCGGGAACTGACGGGCTGGATGTGCGAGGTGTTGGATGCGCTCGAGGACGACTCGGTGATTGATCGGGTGCGCGGCCAAGTGCTGGACCTTTGCCGGCGTTTCCCGGTATACGGCTCCAGCGTCGCCAGGGCTGAAGCTTCCGGCGCGTGAGCGCCCGCGCTGCGGCTGAATTGCCTGCCCCGAGGTCCGGCGCCCGAAGCGCCGGATTTTCGCCAACGAACCCGATTGTCTGCCCGAGAGGCCGATCCGGACATCGGTCACCGAAGCAGTGATCTTGGCAAGCACCTTCCGGGAGAACGCACGATGGGAAATGTCGATCTCAATAGCAACCTCGCTCGGACTCCGTTGTACGACCTGCACTTGGAGTTGGGCGCCCGAATGGTTCCGTTCGCTGGTTACGAAATGCCGGTCCAATACCCCGACGGCGTCATGAAAGAACATCTGCACACGCGGGACCAAGCCGGCTTGTTCGACGTTTCCCACATGGGGCAGGTAAGGATCCACGGAGAACGAGCGGCGGCGGCACTCGAGACCCTGGTTCCGGTGGACGTTTTAGGGCTCGCCGCCAATCGTCAGAGGTACGCCCTGTTCACCAATGAGGCGGGGGGAATCCTCGACGATTTCATGGTCACGAACGCGGGTGATCACTTGTTCGTCGTGGTGAACGCGGCGTGCAAGGAACAGGACCTCGCCCACATGGAAACTCATATTGGCAACGACTGCCGAATCCAGCGATTGGCGGACCGCGGCTTGATTGCCATTCAGGGCCCCGGCTCGGCAGCGGTCATGAGCCGAATCGCACCCGGCACCCGGGATCTGATCTTCATGACGGCGGCGGCGCTCGATGTCGCGGGCATTCCATGCTACGTGGCTCGCTCCGGTTACACGGGGGAAGACGGCTTTGAAATCTCGGTTCCGGGCGATCGGGCGGAGGCGCTTGCCCGTGCGTTGCTCGAGCAGCCCGAGGTGATGCCCGTCGGCCTGGGTGCTCGCGACTCGCTACGGCTCGAAGCGGGCCTTTGTCTCTACGGGCACGATATCGACACGACGACGAGCCCAGTAGAAGCGAGCCTGATGTGGGCACTACAGAAGGTCCGCCGGCCCGGTGGAGCCCGGGCCGGCGGCTATCCAGGTGCCGAGGTGATCGCCGAACAGCTGGTCAATGGTGTTTCCCGGCGCCGTGTCGGGTTGCTGCCCCAGACCAAGGCACCGGTGCGAGAGGGCGCAGAAATCGTGAATCCGGGCGGGCGTTCGGTGGGGCGTGTCACCAGCGGCGGTTTTGGCCCGACGGTCGGCGGGCCTATTGCGATGGGATATGTGGAGAGCGAGTACTCTGCACTCGATACCAAGCTCGAAGCCCTGGTGCGTTCTAAGCCGCAGCCAGTGGTCGTTGCCAAGACCCCATTCGTTTCGCAGCGCTACTACCGTGGATAGGCATCAAGTTTAGAAACTGAGGATGTGAGAGATGAGCACGATCAGGTTTACCCGGGATCACGAATGGGTGCGAGTGGAGAACGGGGCCACCGGCACGGTCGGGATTACGGATTTCGCTCAGAAACAATTGGGAGAGCTGGTATATGTGGAACTGCCCGAAGTCGGCGCCGACGTGGAGCAGGGGACGGAAGCCGGCGTCATCGAATCGGTCAAGGCCGCCGGCGACTTGAAATCGCCGGTAACCGGCTCTGTAACCGAAGTCAACGAATCGCTTCCCGACAACCCCGGGAAGGTCAACGAAGACCCGCTGGGCGAAGGCTGGTTCTTCAAGCTCACCTTGGCCGTAAACAGTGGATTGGACTCGTTGATGGACCAAAAGGCGTACGAGGAATACGTCAAAGACCTGGAATAGGCCGCACATCCCCTCGACTGGCACGTTGCGGCAACCCCAATCTCACGGTGGGTGCCCGAATCCCTCATCAGATGGTCATTTTTGGAGTAGCGCATGTCCGATACACGTCGTTCTCTACGTGATCTCGAACAGACGAACGATTTTGTCCGACGCCACATCGGCCCCAGCGAAAGCGAGATTCAGGTCATGTTGGGCGAGATTGGAATCGAGTCCCTGGACGCACTGGCCGATAAGGTGGTTCCCCGGGGGATTCGAAATTCCGGGCCTCTAGCATTGGACGACTCGACCACCGAAGCGGCAGCCCTCGCCGAGCTACGCGGAATGGCCGACCAGAACGTCATCAACAAGTCCTGGATCGGGCTCGGCTATTACGGGTGTCACGTGCCCACCGTGATTTTGCGGAATGTGCTCGAAAATCCAGGCTGGTACACGGCCTATACACCGTATCAGCCGGAGATCTCCCAGGGTCGTCTGGAGGCAATTCTAAATTTCCAAACTATGGTCTGCGACCTGACCGGGCTGGAACTCGCCAACGCGTCCATGCTGGATGAGGGCACGGCAGCAGCGGAGGCAATGACCCTTTGTCAGAGGCAGAGTCGGAACAAGAGCAACGTCTTTTTCGTCTCCCAGGATTGTTTTCCGCAGACGATCGATGTTGTTCGGACACGCGCCGAACCCATTGGCATCCGGGTGGTGGTGGGCGATCACCGCTCCGATCTGGTGGGCCTGGACTGCTTCGGCGCGCTGCTCCAGTACCCGGCTGCCGGAGGGGAGGTGCACGACTATCGGTCCTTGGTGGACGCGGTCCACGAGAAGGACGGGATGGTGGTCGTCGCGGCCGACATCCTGAGTCTCACTCTTCTCGCCTCTCCCGGTGAGTTGGGTGCCGATGTTGCCGTGGGCAGTACCCAGCGATTCGGGGTGCCGATGATGTTCGGTGGACCGCACGCCGCCTTCTTCGCTACCCGAGATGCGTACAAACGCTCCGTCCCCGGACGGCTGGTGGGTGTTTCCGTCGACAGCCGGGGTGATACGGCATACCGCCTCGCCCTGCAAACCCGAGAACAGCACATCCGCCGCGAGAAGGCGACCAGCAACATTTGCACCGCCCAGGCTCTGCTCGCCATCATGGCCAGCATGTACGCGGTCTATCATGGTCCCGACGGGCTCAAGACCATTGCTCAGCGTGTGCACCGCCTGACGGCGACCCTTGTGGAAGGATTGCGGCGCGGCGGGATAGTCGTGCTCAACGAGACGTTCTTCGATACGGTGGTGGTGAATAGCGGCGACACGACGGCGGAAATTCACGAGCGCGCCAACGGCCGACGTATGAATCTGTGCCGCATCGACTCGGCTCGGGTAGGGATTTCACTGGACGAGACTGCCACACGGTCAGACGTGGAAGACCTCTGGTCGATTTTCGGTGTTCAGCAGGATTTCGTCGAAATCGAGGCCGCCGCGGAAGACGCCATTCCGGCGGCTCTCCGGCGAACGAGCGCCTTTCTGACTCATGCGGTCTTCAACAGCCACCACTCGGAAACGGAGATGCTGCGCTATCTCCGCGCGCTGATGGACAAGGACCTTGCACTGGATCGCGCCATGATACCCCTCGGTTCCTGCACCATGAAGCTCAATGCGACCAGCGAGCTGATTCCCGTGACCTGGCCCGAGTTCGCCGACATTCATCCTTTCGCTCCCAGGGAGCAGACCCTGGGGTACCGGCAAATGATGGAGCAGCTGGAGGCCATGCTCTGTGCCTGCACCGGATACGATGCCGTGTCCCTACAACCCAACGCCGGGTCCCAGGGCGAGTACGCCGGTCTATTGGCCATCAATGCGTACCATGAGAGCCGTGGCGATGCGGAGCGCAACGTGTGCCTGATCCCCAGTTCGGCGCACGGCACCAATCCAGCCTCCGCAAATATGGTGGGTATGAAGGTGGTCGTCGTGAATTGCGATGCGGACGGAAATGTCGACGTCGCGGACCTGCGGACCAAGGCTGCAAAGCACGCGGACACGCTGGCAGCCATAATGATCACCTATCCGTCCACCCACGGCGTTTTCGAGTCGGCAATCGAGGAGATTTGCGCCATCGTCCACGATCACGGTGGCCAGGTGTACTTGGACGGCGCGAATCTGAATGCCCAAGTTGGGTTGGCCGCACCCGGTAAATACGGTTCCGACGTCTCGCACTTGAACCTGCACAAGACGTTCTGCATTCCCCACGGTGGTGGTGGTCCCGGTGTTGGACCAATCGGGGTGCGGAAACACCTGGCGCCGTTCATGCCGGGCCATCGGCTCTTGGACGAGGAGGATTCGCCCCGCAAAGGCGGTCCCGTTTGCTCTGCCCCGTTTGGGAGTGCCGGCATTCTTCCAATCACCTGGGCTTACATACGCTTGATGGGACGGCAGGGAATCCTCGACGCGACTCGTGTGGCGATTCTCAACGCCAATTATCTTGCGCGAAAGCTGGGCGCGCACTATCCGGTCCTCTACACCGGACCGAATGGTATGGTTGCCCATGAATGCATCATCGACCTCCGGGACATCAAGGACGCGACCGGAATTACCGTGGACGACGTGGCGAAACGCCTGATCGACTATGGGTTCCACGCGCCGACCATGTCCTTTCCGGTTGCGGGCAC
>JBFGYN010000181.1:0-7999 GCA_041587415.1 Candidatus Competibacterales bacterium
CTGGCGAATCCACCATGTCGCGTATGTGGAGAAGCGGAAACCACGCTCGGGATCGAATTTCTCGACAGCGTGTATCAGGCCCAGATTACCCTCCTCTATCAAATCCAGCAGCGCCAGGCCCCGATTCATGTAACGTCGAGCAATCTTCACCACCAGACGTAGATTGCTCTCGATCATTCGCTTACGAGCCGCCTCCTGGCCTTTCTGGGCCAAGCGCGCGAACTTGACTTCTTCGGCCGGGGTGAGGAGTGGCGAATACCCGATTTCGCCCAGGTAGATGCGCGTGGCGTCCATTTCTTCGTCGCCCAATTCCTTCGAGCGCGCCCTGCGAAGCGGTTTCTTAACGGGACTTTCAGTGGTGGCTACTTTGGATCCTTTGGCGGCGACCTGATTGCTATCCGCCTCATCCCGGGTGGTCCTTGCACTTCTCGCGGGGGCCACGACACCCCCATCGACCTCAGTCCGGCCAGACATGCTATTCCTCCTACCGGCACACCATCCCTAAGACAGCCGGGGGCCCTTTCGAGGGCTCTTCATTGGATCGAACGACGGTACGAAATCGGCTTACCCGGAAAGGTACGCGAGCGGGTCAGTCGGCTTACCGTCTCGGCGAACTTCAAAGTGCAGAATGGCGCCACTCTCGCCGTCAGAAACGACGGCAATCGGCTCTCCTCCCCGCACCGTATCTCCCTCCTTGACGAAGGTTCTGCCCAAGTATCCGTACGCGGTAAGGAGATCCTCCGTGTGCTTGACGATGATAAGCCTTCCGTAACCGGGAAGTCCACCGCCGAGGTACACAACCTTGCCCCCGCGCGCGGCGTGAACGGGGCTTTCCCGGTCGCCTTTGATGCGCACACCCTGCCCACCGGGACTGCTCGGATCAAACTTCTGGACCAACTTGCCGCGCAGGGGCCATCGCCAAACTCCATCATCCATGGCCGGCTCGGTGGCGGGCGAGACCGGTGTGGATCTTTCGACGGGTTCTGCCGCCTCCTGTCGGTCTTTCGGGGGGGCTGCAGCAATGCCGGGGTCAGACCGTATCGGGGGCAAGGGGCGAGCTGCTGCCGGGATGGGCGCGGGTCTCGGCGCGTGCGCAGCCCGAACCTGGACCGACGGCGGTGGAAGACGTTTTTCTACGGGGGCGAGCGCCGGCCGTCCACCGGGTCCGAGCAGCAGCAGGTCCCCTGCGGCAATTCGATATGGAGGTCCAATACCGTTCCAAGCGGCCAACTCCCGATGGTCGAATCCGTAACGCCACGCGAACGCGTAGAGCGTGTCTCCGGGTTGCACCTGACCGAAGGATTGGCGGGCGTGCAGATCCGCCGCGTCGGTAACCGGTGCGAGGGCTAGACCGCCCCCGCAGCCAAACAAGCCCGCGAGGCAGACGACCATGACGGCAATTCCTGGTGATCGGTTCACCGGAGCAAAAGGTATAGCAGCCCAGCGGCGGCAACGGCCACCCAGCCAAGCACGTCGATATGCTGGCGCAGCCGAGCTTCCATCGGTGCTCCGCCCCAGCGCATCAGACCGGCCACCAAGTAGAAGCGTGCGCCTCGACCGATCGCCGACGCCACGAGAAAGGGTGGGAACGACATGGCAACCGCACCGGCCGTGATGGTGAACACCTTATACGGAATGGGTGAAAAACCGGCTAGAAACACGGCCCAAAAGCCCCACCGATCGAACCACTCGCGCGCCTGCAAATACGCATCCCAATAGTGCATGCTATGCAGCAACGGCTCCACGAAATCGAACAACAGCATGCCGATCCCATAGCCCAGCGCACCACCGAGAACCGATGTTACCGTCGTGATCAATGCAAATCGCCAGGCTCGGCCCGGCTCGGCCAGGGACATGGGGGCGAGCATGACATCCGGCGGTACCGGAAAAAACGAGGACTCGGCAAAACTCAGCGCGCCGAGATACCACGGTGCGTGCCGATGGCGAGCGCAATACATGACCCTCGAGTAAATTGCGGCGAACACTCACACCTCCATTCGGATCGCTCCATGACGGCTTGCCCGCGCTGACGACGCTAGGCGCGTGTCATTCCCTCCATCAGGGGCACGAAGCATACAGGACCCAAAGAATCCTTCACAAAGCCCTGCGACCTCCGCGAAATCCGGACCAACTCCTGCTCACCTGACTCACCGAGCGGCAGAATCAACTTTCCGCCCACGGCAAGCTGCTCCAGCAGAGCATCTGGAACCACTGCCGACGCGGCGGCCACGAGAATCCCGTCGAACGGCGCTCTGTCCTTCCATCCCTTCATGCCGTCGGCGTGACGAAGACGAACATTCTGCACGCGAAGGGCCATCAGATGCTCGTGCGCGCGATCCAGGAGTGTGCGGATGCGCTCGACGGAAAAAACCTCCGGGACGAGATGAGACAGCACGGCAGTCTGGTACCCACAGCCCGTGCCGACTTCCAACACCCGCAACGGGCGCGCGCCGGCAAGGAGCGCCTGGCTCATGAGAGCAACGACCCTGGGATGTGAGATCGTCTGGCCCAACCCGATAGGCAACGCCGAATCTTCGTACGCGCGGCTCGCCAGAGCTTCGTCGACAAAGATGTGCCGCGGCACCTGACGTATGGCACCGAGCACGCGCTGATCTCGAATGCCGTTCTCCTGCAAACGCTGCGCCAGACGTGCCCGTGTCCGGGCGGACGTCATGCCGATGCCCTGCAGGTGCTTTCTTGGTTTCACGTCTCGATTCCAAGCCAGTCGGCCAGCGATCCCAGCGACTGGTGTCGCGTCAGATCCACATGGATCGGCGTAATCGATACTTTCTCCTGACCGACCGCGTGGAAGTCGGTACCAGGGCCAGCGTCCTGTTCTGGCCCCGCCTTACCAACCCAATAGATGGGCCGGCCCCGGGGGTCCGTGTCACGAATCACGGGTTCCGCGCGATGACGACTACCCAAACGTGTGACCTCCATGCCGGCGAGGGCCTCGAAGGGTGAGTCGGGAACGTTGACATTGAGGATCGTGTCGGGCGGTAGGGGACGCTTCTGCAAACGCGTCACGAGATCCACCGCGACTCGCGCTGCGGTATCGTAGTGTTCCCCGAGCCAGGAGTTCAACGATACCGCAATTGCGGGTAGGCCGAGAAAGCGACCCTCCACAGCGGCTGCCACGGTGCCGGAGTAGATCACGTCGTCGCCGAGATTCGGTCCGGCGTTGATGCCGGAAACCACCATATCCGGTTCGTCCTCCAAGAAACCCGTCACCCCCAGGTGAACACAGTCGGTCGGCGTGCCCGCGACCTGGTAGAAACCTCTGTCCGTCCGGATGACGTACAACGGTCGGTCCAGGGTCAACGCATTGCTCGCGCCGCTTCGGTCCCGGTCGGGCGCGATGACGGTGACCCGTGCAATTTGCTCGAGGGCCTCCACGAGGCTCAGTATGCCTGGCGCCTGATACCCATCGTCGTTGCTGACCAGGATGTGCATTGGGTGAGATCGCATTCATGGGCTTTTTGCTGCGCTGGGATGCTACCCTGAGCGCTGGGCCCACGCAAAGTCCGCGTGCGAACGCCCAATCGCTCGCTACGCGATTGCATTAGAATGGCGTCGTGTGACGGCAACGTCCTGGTCCGGCAGTCTCATCAGGATCGGGGATTTCGGGCCGATCCGCCAATGCGGCAAAACCGAGATGGAGAGCACCGTGAGTGATCGCCACGATGTTGACCCGACCGATCAAGAGCTGTTTCGGATGGAAGTGGGGGATGTCAGACGGGTTCGGCACGACCGTATCGACCCGTTCTTCGCCAGGCGATCACCTGTGCCCCACATGACCATTGCCGATGAGCGCGCCGTGCTCGAAGAGTCGCTCTACGGCGACCTGAACCCGGAACTGGAGACGGGAGAGGATGTTGTCTATGCTCGCCCCGGTTTGCAGAACAAGGTCTTACGCAAGCTTCGACGTGGGCAGTACGCCATCGGTGCCCAGATCGATCTACACGGCATGAACTCGGTCCAGGCGAAAGATGCCCTGCGCTGTTTCATTCGGGACGCACGCCGCCGTGGCACCACCTGCGTTCGGGTCATTCATGGCAAGGGTCTGAGGTCCAGCAACAAGGGACCCGTACTGAAAGTGCGAATCAATCGCTGGCTTCGGCATTGGGACGACGTTCTTGCATTCTGCTCGGCTCGCCCCAACGACGGTGGTACCGGTGCTGCGTATGTCTTGCTCAGGCGGCCTGGACCGTAGCATCGAGCCTCAACTGGGAATCGGCTCGAGTATTTCGCCGAGAAGCGTGGTTGCGTAGCTGCCCCTGGGCAGTTCGAATTCGAGGCTCAGCACGTCCTGGCTGATCCATTTTCCAGAGAGACCCGCTGCCCGCATGCGCAGGGCCCTGCGCTCCTGCTTCAAGCCGCGTTTCTCCAGAATGTCCCGGATCTCCCAAAATTCTTTGGTGCATTGTGCTTCCAGCTCGGCGATCTGGGGCCCGCACGGTGCCAACCCCTTTCCCCAGAGGGCACCGCTCGGGTGCACGTCAAAAGTGTCCGCCCGCTGCTGCACGGCGTCGTCGGGACAGTCGCAGCGAAAGAAGCGCTGCGATCCGTCCAGGACGACGCATTCGCCGGGCATTACGCGATCCCAGGTGCCGTCCTCGACCCGCCGCGACAGTATTTTGTTGAACAGAATTGAGCGGTAAGCCGATAGCTGAATTCCGCTGACGGGTTTTCTGCGGCTGGTCATTCGAAGGTTGGCGCCCCCGAGCCCGAAGCGCTGCTCCCCAAAATAATTTGGCACCCCTTTCTGAGACAGGCGTCGGAGCCTCTCTTCCAGGCCGGCGCGGTTTCCTGATATCTCGCGAACCGTGAGTCGAAATCGGTTTGCGCGCAGTGCACCGCGCCGAATCTTGCGATTGTGGCGCACGCCCTCGATCAGTTCATAGTCCTCGCCCGACAGGTCGTCCAAGCAGATTTTCCGCCCCGGGAGATGAATCGAAAACCATTGTTCGGCGACGGCGTTTCTGTCCTTGAGGCCGGCATATCCAACGTCCACCTTCCGGACACCCGCCTTCGTGGCGAGCTGACCCGCTACCCAATCGGTGTTTGCGCCCCGTTTACGAACCCGCAGGAGAAGATGCTCGCCCTCGCCGGTCGGTCGAACGGCGGTTATTTCCTTAACCTGGAAGTCCTCAAGGAAGGTGCGTAATCGGCCTTGGATCGGCGGTTGGCCGAATGCTCGGAGATGGTGAAAATCTGGCCCGTCTGCGCTCACGGTGGATGCCTTTCGAGGAGTGCCACGGCGTGGACCGCGATTCCCTCGCCGCGGCCAACGTATCCGAGGCGCTCAGTCGTCGTCGCTTTGACGTTTACCGCTCCGTGTTCGAGAAGCAGGTCACCGGCAATGGTCTTCTGCATTGCAGTAATGTAGGGGGCAAGTCTTGGCGCCTGGGCGATTACCGTTGCGTCCACGTTGCCCAGCGACCAGCCGGCTTTGCGGACCAGTTTGTCCACGGTGCGCAACAGGACCCGGCTGTCGGCATCGAAGTAGGCGGGATCCGAATCGGGAAAATGCCGCCCAATATCACCGAGTCCCGCGGCGCCCAGGAGCGAATCACAAATCGCGTGCAGTAACACGTCTCCGTCGGAGTGCGCCACGAGCCCCTGATGGTGGGGAATGCGCACACCTCCGAGAATGACGTGGTCGCCGTCGCCGAAGGCATGCACGTCGAAGCCATGACCGATACGAAAATCAGCCATGCTCGTTCGCCCCACGAATCACGGACTCGGCGAATCGAAGGTCTGCTTCGCGGGTGATCTTGATGTTCGTCGTCCGACCGGCGACCAGTCGCGGCGCGTGCCCTGCCCACTCCATCGCCGAGGCCTCATCGGTCACGGCGACACCCGCCGACAGGGCCGCGTCAAGCGCGACCCGAAGCGCACCGAGCCGAAACATCTGAGGTGTCTGCGCCTGCCAGAGGTCGGCTCTGTCGACCGTCTCGGCGATCCGACCGCAGGCGTCTCCCCGTTTTAGCGTGTCGGACACCGGTAGCGCGAGGATGCCGCCCACCGGATCGTCCTCGACCGCATCAATGAGGCGGCTGATGTCGTCCGGGTGCAGGCACGGGCGCGCGGCGTCGTGGACCATCACCCAATCCTGTGGCCTGGCGGATTTTTCTATGGCCCGGAGTCCGGCCTGCACGGAACGCGCTCTGTCACGGCCGCCCAAGGTGGTCGACAACGCCTTCTCCGACGAAAACCGCAATGGTTGCCACCATGTGTCGTCGTGGGCCAATGCGACCACAACGGCACCGACGGCCGGATGAGCAAGCAAGCACTCGAGGGTGCGAACGATGATCGGCTTTCCCAGCAGGTCAAGATACTGCTTCGGCCGATCACCGCCAAATCGCTGCCCGATGCCCGCTGCGGGCACTCAGGCCCAAACCAGCGCATCCGGGGGGCTGCTCAATCAGCTTCCTCCTCCAGCGGGGGAAGCATCTGCACGAAGGACTCTCCATCACGAATCAGGCCGAGTTCCGAACGTGCCCGCTCTTCTATGGCATCGAATCCCCGCCGCAAGTCACCCACTTCCGCCTCGAGGGCGAGATTTCGGTCTCGTAACCCCGAGACTTCCTCGTTCAACGTCCGAACGGATTCCCGAAGTCGCCGAACTTCCCGGTAGCTGCCGTCACCCAGCCATAGCGGCACCTGCAACGCCAGGACGATCACCATCAGTCCAAGGGCGACCCAGCGCACCGCATGCCCTCCTGCCAATTTGCCGCGATCGCCCAGGATGGACGGCCGGCTTACAACTCTTGCTCCTGGAAGCCCCGGCGCTTGACCACCGAATCCACCTCTTTGAGGGTCTCCAAGAGGGCCTCCATCCGATCGAGCGGCCAGGCATTCGGTCCGTCACTGAGCGCCCGCTCCGGATTCGGGTGGGTTTCCATGAATACTCCGGCTACCCCGGCCGCTACCGCCGCTCGCGCGAGGACCGGCACGTATTCCCGCTGCCCCCCGCTCGAACTGCCCTGACCTCCCGGGAGCTGAACCGAATGGGTCGCGTCGAACACGACCGGGCAGCCGGTGCGACGCATGGCGGACAACCCACGCATGTCCGATACCAGATTGTTGTAGCCAAATGAGGCGCCACGCTCGCAAACCAGTATTTGGTCATTCCCCGTAGACCGTGCCTTATCGACCACATTGACCATATCCCAGGGTGCCAAAAATTGGCCCTTTTTGATGTTCACGGGACGCCCCTGCGCTGCGACACTGCGGATGAAGTTGGTTTGACGGCACAGGAAGGCGGGCGTCTGCAGTACGTCGACGACTTCGGCGACTTCGGCGAGCGGCGTGTCCTCGTGCACGTCGGTCAGAACCGGCACGCCAAGCCGAACGCGAACCGACGCCAGAATTTTCAGGCCCTCTTCGATCCCAGGACCCCGGAAACTCTCATGGGAAGACCGGTTCGCCTTGTCGAATGAGGACTTGTAGACGAATGGCATGCCAAGGCGCTCGGTCAATTCCTTGAGTACGCCGGCCGTCTCCTCTGCGAGCGACTCGCTCTCGATCACACAGGGGCCCGCTATTAGGAACAACGGCCGATCGAGGCCGACCTCAAAACCGCAAATATTCATGCCTGCGCTGCCCAGTCGACGTTCAGCTGACGCCCATGCACGCGCGCGGCCAGCACGAACCCAGAGAAAAGCGGGTGGCCGTCGCGTGGGGTTGAATTAAACTCCGGGTGGAATTGGCATCCGATGAACCACGGATGGTCAGGGATCTCAACCACCTCCACGAGTTGTCCGTCCAGCGACATTCCCGACAGGACCAGACCCGCCTGCCGCAAGATATCCCGGTACTTGTTGTTGAACTCGTAGCGGTGCCGGTGGCGCTCCGATACGACGTCCGTCCCATAGATTTCCCACATTCGCGTGCCCTTCTGTAGCCGGCACTGCTGGGCGCCCAGGCGCATGGTGCCGCCGAGATCGGATTTGTCGTCGCGGCGTTCGACATTGCCGTCCTCCGTCATCCATTC
>JBFGYN010000182.1:0-7951 GCA_041587415.1 Candidatus Competibacterales bacterium
CGGGTTCTGTTGGCGTGGACGGCCGGGTACGGTGTGGCCCTGTATGCCTTGGGCGAGGCGGGCCGGATGGATATCCGGCAAAGCTTGTTCCTGAACGCGTTCTTGGTGGTGCAGTCCATATTGGTCGTGCTACGCAGTGTCTGGCTTCCTCGAGTCGAGAGCGCGCGATTCGTGCCGGCCGGCGACTTGACATCCGCATACTGGTACTTCTGGCTCGCCAGAATTGTTTCCGTGCTGGGGTACGGGCTGCTGTTCTTGGCTCCGCTGGCGGCGCTCAATCTACCGGCAAGCACCGGGCGTGCCGTTCAGGTGATCGTCGGCCTTGTGGCACTGATCATGACCGTGTTGCTCATCCTGCAGAACCGAAAGAGTGTGGCCGAGGCGCTCGAGGCGCGCGCGAAGGCCGTCGAGGGCGGCACCGTTGGACGCATGTACGGCCTTCTCTCGCGTACGTGGCACGTTCTGGCCCTAGCCTACGTGATTGGATTGTTCGTTATTTGGAGCACTCGGCCGGAGGGCGCGCTGAGCTTCATGCTCAAGGCGACGGCGCAGAGTATCGCCGCCGTTCTGCTGGGGCTTTTTATCGTCGGTTTGATCAGCCGCGGTATTCGCCGCGGGCTGCGCGTTCCGGATGAGCTAAAGAGACGACTTCCTCTCCTGGAACCGCGGATCAATGCGTTTGTACCGGCTATGTTGCAGGCGATCCGTTTGGTCGTCGTCCTCGCCGTCATACTGTTTGTGCTGCACGCTTGGTCGGTGTTCGATCTGGTCGGCTGGCTGGCCAGCACCGCCGGGCAGACGCTCATCAGTCGTGGGCTTTCGGTGGCCATCGTGTTGCTCGTCGCGGCTCTGCTCTGGCTCGGACTGTCCTCCTGGGTCGAGTACCGACTGAACCCCGACGTGGGTCGCGCCCCGAGTCCGCGATTGAGGACGCTGCTGTCACTGTTTCGCAATGCCGCAACGGTCGCCTTGGCCATTGTCACACTCATGCTCGTGCTCTCCGAGATGGGCCTGAACATCGCCCCATTGCTGGCGGGCGCCGGGGTAATCGGTCTTGCCATCGGTTTCGGTGCCCAGAAGCTCGTGCAGGACATCATCACCGGCGTATTCATTCAGCTCGAGAACGCTTTCAACGAGGGCGATGTCATCACCGTTGCTGGTCACACCGGTGTGGTGGAGAAACTGACAGTACGCTCCGTCTCCTTGCGTGACCTGCACGGCGTCTATCACATTGTTCCGTTTTCGTCCGTGGACTCGGTTTCGAACTTCATGATGGGCTTTTCCTACCATGTGGCCGAGATCGGTGTGGCCTACCGCGAGAGTGTCGACGAGGCCAAGTCGTTGATGCACAGGGCGTTCGACGAACTCAGAGAGAAGCGGGAATTTACCGATGACATCCTCGGGCCATTGGAATGGCACGGCCTGACCCAGTTCGGCGACTCGGCCGTCGTCCTGCGTGCCCGCATAAAGGCTCGACCCGGAAAGCAGTGGGCCATGGGGCGTGCTTACAACGAGATCATCAAACGCCTGTTCGACGAGGCGGGCATCGAGATTCCCTATCCACACATGACGCTCTATTTCGGCCAGGACAAGGACGGTACCGCGCCGCCCTTGAAGGCGGAAATCGACGGGATGCGAATGCATCACGACGCCTCGACGGTCGATTCGGAAACAGGCCGAGAGCTGAGGCCGTCGTCCGCTTAACGCTCGCAGACCGGGATAGGCACTGGCCGCAGGCCGGTCGCAGGGTGCATTTCTGGGTTATGCTCAAATGAATTGTTCACACTGGAAGCCGTTTGATTTGAGGGATGTACAGATGAAGACTCGATTTGTTGAAGTCCCGCTGCTGGTGCTGCTCGCGACAACGGTGATTGGGGCGCCGGCCTGGGCGGACTGGAAGAACCTGCTCGACAAAGCGACTGAGTCAGTGAAACCGGCGGCGGGCAGCGGATCTTCAGAGGTTGCCGGCGGGCTCAAGCAGGCGCTGGGCCAGGGCGCCCGCTATGCTGTCGAGACCTTGGGCCAGAGCGATGGATTTTTCGGGAACCAGAGCGTTCGAATCGGTTTGCCGGACTCGGTCGAACCGGTGGCCAAGGCGCTGCGGGCGACCGGTCAAGGAGAGTCGGTCGACGCCTTCGAGGAGAGCATGAACCGGGCCGCCGAGGAGGCTGTTCCGGCCTCGCTCGACGTGCTCCAGAGCGCAATCGAGCAGATGACCATCGACGATGCAAAGGGAATCCTGAACGGCGGCGACACGGCGGCAACGGACTACCTGCGTCGGACCGGCGGCGACGGGATCGCCGAACGCATGCGCCCCCTGGTTGCCCGTGCCACCGACAGCGTCGGCGTCACCCGCCGCTACAAGCAAATGATGGACGGGTCCGGCGCGATCGGAAATCTGATGGGTACGAGCATGAACCTCGACGCGTATGTCACGGAAAATGCCGTTGATGGCTTGTTCCACATGATCGCCCTGGAGGAGAGGCGAATCCGTTCAGATCCCGCGGCGCGAGGCACGGAGCTTCTGAAAAAGGTATTCGGCTCGAACTGACAGCGAGTGCCGGATTCGGGCGAGCCCGAATCCGGATGGCGGCTGTCGCAGCGAACGTCGGCGGAGAGGACACGCCCTGGCGCGGATCGAACCTACGGGACGGGAGATCAGGCATTTCCCATTGCCGATGAATCTGTGTGATGCTTCCCCAGGACGTCGGTACCAGCACGGGGATGCGAGACAATGGGCGCGAAAGATTACATTTCCACCAGCCTCCAGGAACACATCGACCTGGCAGGCAGATTGAGTACGCTCGCGCCGGTCATCGAGGCGGCCTCGGACGCCATCGCGCGGGCATTCCGCTCTGAAAAGAAACTTCTCATCTGCGGTAACGGCGGATCGGCTGCGGACGCGCAACACATTGCCGCAGAGTTCGTCGGCCGATTCATGAGGGAACGAAAGGCATATCCGGCGATCGCGCTTCAGGTCAATTCGTCTTCCGTCACCGCCATCAGCAACGACTACGGATACGAGTCCGTTTTCGCGCGAGAGGTCGAAGCCTTCGGCCAACCGGGCGACGTGCTCATTGCAATTTCCACCAGTGGTAACAGTGCCAATGTCAATAATGCGGCCCGGAAGGCGGCGGATTCGGGCCTTCATGTCATCGGACTTGTGGGTCGTGACGGTGGCGACCTAAAGGGGCTGTGTCACCAAAGCGTCGTCATCCCCTCGATGAGTACACCCCGAATCCAAGAAATGCACATCACCGTGGGGCACATCATCTGCGGCCTGGTCGAGGACGCACTGTGCTGAGCGAGCGGGGCGTGAACACAAGTCGAAGGAAGCCCATTGCTTTCCTGGATCGAGACGGTGTGCTCAACAAAGACCTGGGGTACGTGTGCACTCCGGAGCGATTTCAGTTGACCGATGGTGCGCCCGAAGCGATTCGCAGGTTGAATGAACAGGGCTATCGCGTCGTCGTCGTTACCAATCAATCGGGCATTGCTCGCGGCTACTACTCGCAACAGGAATTCGAGCGATTCATGGAATGGGTTGTTGCGCGACTCGCGAAATCCGGTGCGCGACTCGATGCCTATTATTATTGTCCGCATCATCCCACCGAAGGTATTGGCCCACTGAAGACCGTGTGCCGGTGTCGAAAGCCGCAGCCCGGTATGCTGGAGCAGGCGCTTCGGGACTTTCCGACCCGGGTCGAGGCGTCTTTTTTGATCGGCGATCGGGCGAACGACCTCGTGGCGGCGGAGCGCGCGGGCCTGCGCGGCATTCTGTTCGACTCGAGCGGCAATCTCGAAGAGACGGTGATCGAAATACTCGACGCGATTCCGCATCTGTCCAAACCCAGACCCGGCGCTGACCAGGTGCGGTGACCCGGCATGCCGGTGTCCTGTCATTCGGACCTCCGGCCCAGCAGAGCGAGGGGACGGCGCACCGCATACTGGAGTGCCGGGGGCTGCGAGCGTGGGATGAACCGACGTTCGGTCGCGTTTGCTGCGCTCGCGTTGGTCCTATTGGCGTCGTTCTCTGGAGTGACCCGGGCGGCCGCGTACTCGTCGTCCAGCGAGCGTGGCGATCTCTTCCTGCCCTCCGGGATAGCCCGTGGCGGCGTCGTCGTGCTTCCGGATTGCGCGCCAGCCGGAGGAGTGGAGGCATGGGTGGACCGCTTGCTTTCGTGGGACTATGCCGTGCTCGTCTACCGGGGCGCTGGAGCGGCCAATCGCTGCGATCGGGCGTCACTCGATCAAAGTGTTCTCAGCGGATTCCGCGCTGCCGCCATCCATCTGACGGCGAGACTGCGGCTCGAGGGCCCCCATCTCGTCGCACTCGGCTGGAACACCCGCTTGCTGATCCATTCCGCAACAGCCGTGTTTGGCGGGCGTGATATTTTTCGGGGCATCGTTCTCGCCGGCCGCGACGTTCCGGCGGTGGGTGCGGCGCTGCCAATTCTCCGGGACGCGTCCAATGCCGAGATTGTGCGTCAATTCATAGCGAGCCAGCTCGATACGCCGCGCTCGCCGAAGAGCATGCTGCCGCGCGGCAGTGTTTGGGTCTTCGATCCGCACAGTCCCGGACTGGACGTTCCGGCGGTGGGACGATCGCTTTTCGACGCGCTATTCGGTGACCGTAACGGATACCGTGTTCCGTTTCCCATTGAGCGGCTTGTCGCGCGGTTGAACGGTTTTCTCGGCGCAGAGAGTTCGGATCGTCGAGTACGGCACACACTCATCCCCCTTGGAAGGTCGCTGCAGCGAAACGCCGCATTGGATGACCCGTTTACCCATCCGCGGGTCGTCCTCGCGGTGGATCAATTCGCCGATTACAGCGACGGCACCTGGCGGCCGTCGATGCGCGACCGATTGTTCATCGCGTACCAGGAGCGCGAGGCCCTGCTCGAGGTGATCAGCTTCAACGAGGACGCTGGACGATTCGAGTTTCAGGTCGTTCGGGACTACGCCGGCGGAATGCAGCCTACCGTGCGCTACGCGCCACGACGGCTGTGCGTGAGCTGTCATCAAAACGGCGGTCCGATTTTCCCGGAAGCGCCCTGGGACGAGACGGCGGACAATCCGCGCGTTGCCGCGCAAATTCGTCGTTCGGGTAGTCGACGATACGGTATCTCTGTGCCGGTCGCGGACAATCAGGCGTTTTTCATCGATACCTCGACAGACCGCGCAGCAACGCTGCTCGTGGACGCCCTGCTGTGGCGCGATGGTTGTGGATCACTGCCTCGGGAGCGCGAGCGCTGCCGGGCCGCTGCGTTTCTGCGAATGCTGCAATATCGTCTCAGTCGGACGCTGGATTTCGACCGTGCCGGGGTCGAGTATCTCGAGTGGTTTCGCCCGATTGCCGAGACGAGCTGGGAACGGAATTGGGACGGGGTGTTGCACATTCCCACCGCCGACATTCCCAATCGGGACCTGGACCGGGACGGTCCCGGCCTGCCGCCCGAATTGGATCCGCTCCGAGCGCGACCTGCCCACACGACCTGGAAGGTCGAGAACGGCGACGTGGACCGGACGGTGACTTCGCTGGCAGCCCAACTCCCTGTACCGTTGTTGAAAATGCTCGATGCTATCTTGGTTGAAAAGAGTATGGCCGCGAACCGCGACTTGCGGCCTTGGCGCGCCACCTGCCGGGTGGTGCGCGCATTCGGCCGCGGGCGCTGGCGGCTTCGTGAGGTCGACTGCGCGAGCGACGAACTCGTGCTTCGTGGTCAATTTCGAACGGACACTGACGGCACACCTGCTGGCGGCGCGGTGTCGGTGCTGCGGCTTGCAGGAGGTGCCCAGATCGGCGAGCTGATCGCGGAAGGTCGGGGACACCACGACTACCTCCTCCGATATTGGGGCAGCCCTCTGTGGCTTCGGCCGCTGCCTGGATTGCTCGCATCGCACTTGGTCTTGGAGTCGACGGGGAATCGCACTGGAGCCACGTTCTGGACCCTGAACGAGGCGGAGCCTCTGGCCACTGCCGTCAAGTCGCTCCTCGATGACGAGACGTCGGAAAACGTCTTCGCAGACGAGGTGTTTCGGCCACAGCGACTCATGAGCCGCCTCTTGGCCAGGCTGGGCGCACCGGTGCCGGAAGAGTCCGACGCAGCTGCGTTGATCTATCCGACGCCGGTACTCGAAGACGTGCAGCTGGCGGCCCCGGAACCTGACACATTGCCGTTCGTGAGAAAGTGCGCACCGTGTCATAGCGGTCCAAGGAAATTCCCGCCGCCTTTTCTGGTCGGTGACGCCGCCGCCGTGAAGCGGCAGTTGGCCGCTTGCGCCCAACGCATCGCGTACCGGTTGCGCATGTGGCAACTGGAACCGGCCGCGCGGACACGGACGCCCATGCCGCCCGAGTCGGCCGTCGAAGCGATCGTCGACCCTGCACAGATCGACCGTCTCGTGTCTCTTCTGGGGGCATTCCTGCCCGATCGGCCGATTCCGATGGAGCAGGAGTACGATCGTCTTTCGCCGTGCCTCTAATCACGCGGACATCCATTGTTGCGGTCAATCAAATATCGTAGGCTGGATCGAGCCGCGCAGCCGGGGACCCGGCGTGCTTTCCGTGCCGCGGCCGGCGCCGAATCATGCACTGACCAGTGCCGCGACATCGCAGCCAGACAGATGCCGAAGGCGAAGCGGCTGTGGGGGATAGGAAACCTTTTCGGCGGCAAGTCATCGAACGCAATGGGCGAGGAGAAAACACAATGACCAAGACGATCACCGGAAAATTCGATTCCGCGGGCAAGGTGCAGAATGCTTTGGACGATCTCCTGGCGGCCGGCATCGACCGTGAGAAAGTCTACGCCGACAAGGACACGAACGAGATCAAAGTCATGATCCCAAGTGCCATCGAGCGGGAGATCACCGAGATTCTCAATCGCCACGGGCCGACGCAAGTGCGTTAGCGCAGCGCGGATCGATGCTGCGCCGTCCGAACAATCCGCAGGACACGGATATCAGCTGAAAAAGGGCCGGGTCGGTCGCATTCGTCGCCAGAGCCATGCCACGGCGTGGGGGCGCGGCGTCGTTTCGCGCGGCCCGCGCATTTTTCGCCCCCACCCCGGCGATGTCGGACGGGGTAGGGAATCGTCCCGTAAAGAATGCTCCACGTACACCACGGAAACCGAACTGAGTCGCTAGTCGATCTCATGATGGCGGTCATCGCCGGACCGCTGTCCAGTCCGCTGGTGCCGGAAGTGGTCGTTGTCCAGAACCCTGGAATGGCCCGCTGGTTGAGTCAGCGGATCGCGACTTCCCGCGGAATTGCGGCGAACATCGAGTATCCCCTTCCGGCAAGCTTCATCTGGAAAATCTATGGCTGCACGCTCTCGAATGTGCCCGAGAATTCTCGGTTTCAGCGTGGGGCCCTGCTGTGGCGTATCATGGCGCGGCTCCCCGCCCGTCTAAACGACGGCGCATTTCGTCCCATCCAGCGCTATCTTTCCGATGGACCGTTCGAACTAAAGCGCTACCAGCTTTGTCGGCGCATTGCAGACACCTACGACCAGTATCTCGTCTACAGGCCGGATATGATTCTCGATTGGGAGCGTGGATCGGACGCCGGGTGGCAAGCGGTACTCTGGCGCGACCTGGTCCGCGACTCCCAGGAGCCTCACCGGGCAGCCCTCTGGAAGTCCTTCTCAGAGCTGACCACGGAACGACTCGCGGCCGCGAGCCTGCCAGAGCGCGTTTGCCTGTTTGGCTTGACGGCGATGGCACCAGCCTATCTGGACGTCGTCTCACGATTAGCCACCGTTGTGGACGCCCACCTGTTCCTGCTCAATCCATGCCGCGAATACTGGGCCGATATCGAGGACGAGCGGGGGTTGGCTAGACGCAGGGCTCGGTGGCGCCTAGGAAGTCAGCGGGACACGGAACATCATTACGAGGTGGGAAATCCGCTCCTGGCGAGTCTGGGAAAGGTGGGCCAAGAGTTCCAGGATCA
>JBFGYN010000183.1:0-7947 GCA_041587415.1 Candidatus Competibacterales bacterium
AAGGAACTGGCGGAGCTTTCTGAGGCCCTGGATCGGACCCGCCTCCATTACGGGGACGCCAAACAGAAGGAACGACACCAACGCAAAGTCGAGGCAGCCGCGAAACTTCACCGGGAATCTTCTGCATCATCTTTGGCACGCCGAGCAACATTCAATGCATCGGGTAGCGGCGAGGCCAACCTGATCGGCGACGGTGATCTGGTGGAGGACGTGACCAGTGGGCGGGTGGATCTCACCACGGTCGAGCCGAGCGTCTTGCCCGAACCGATGCAGGTCATGGCGCCGGGCGCCCGCCAGGAATTGGTCGAGGAAACGGCCAAGCAGCGGACGGAACTAAAGGCCAAGATCCGGGATTTGGCCGACCAACGGGCACGATTCATCGAAGACGAGGTGAACAAGGCCGGGGGCGCCGAGGAGACCCTGGACCACAAGATATTCCGGGCGGTGCGCGAGCAGGCCGCCAGTGCAGGACTGAGTTACCAAGGGAAGCGTGTCGATTACTAGCGAAACCCTGGTCTCTTCGTTTCGTGTCGGCCAGGAGTGCCGCGCCGGCATTCTTCGCCGGCACCGTGGGCACCCGTCCAAGACACGTTTTTCGCCCCCAAAAATGGCGGCGGGCACTTGGACACCCTATGCTTACATTTCAGTCCTATCCTTTGAGCGAGTGAGCCCATGAATCGATGTCTGATTGCCTGCGTTGGAATGGCGGCGGGCCTGGCGGCTGGCGCCGCGACGGCGGAATCCTGGAATATGGCGACCCCATATCCCGACGCGACGTTCCATACACAGAACATCAACCAGTTTGCGGCGGATATCGATAAGGCTACGGACGGAGGCCTCACGATTACCGTTCACAGCGCCGGCTCCCTAATCAAGCATCCGCAAATCAAACGCGCCGTCCAGACGGGCCAAGTGCAGGCTGGAGAAGTGTTTATTTCCCTGCTGGGCAATGAGGACGCCGTCTTCGCGGTGGATTCCATACCCTTTCTGGCCACCAATTATGACGATGCGGGAAAGCTCTGGGATGCCTCGCGGGAATACATTACGAAGCGTCTGGCGGACGAGCAACTGTTGTTGCTGTACGCAGTCCCGTGGCCGGCCCAAGGACTCTATACGAACAAGCCGATAGAATCGGTGGAGGATCTGAAAGGTTTGAAATTTCGGGCTTACAACAGCGCCACGTCGAAGCTCGCCACATTGACCGGAATGGTGCCCGCTCAGGTCGAAGTGCCCGAGTTACCCCAGGCCTTTGCGACCGGAATCGTGGACGCGATGATTACTTCTCCAACCACCGGCGTGAATTCCAGGGCCTGGGACTACGTCAAATACTTCAACGATATCCAGGCATGGATCCCGAAAAACATGGTGATTGTCAGCCAGCGTGCGTTCGACGGGTTGGACGCGGAAGTCCAGCAGGCCGTGCTGGATGCAGCGAAGGCCGCGGAGACCCGGGGCTGGGAGATGAGCATGGCCGAGGCCGAGGCGATGAAGAAGGAGCTCGAGGCGAATGCAATCGAGGTTCAGACGCCCTCGGACGCCTTCCGGGCGGAGCTTCAGGCGATCGGTGATACGATGACCGAGGAATGGCAGGCGGAGACCGGCGACGCCGGTAAGTCAATCATCGAACAGTTCCGTGGTGGCTGAGCCCACGACGCACGCGAAGCGCCCAAATTTGCCCATCGAAACCGGCCGGTTCGGCAGCGGCAACAGTCCAAGCACGTGAGTGCCGAACCACGAATTTTGGACCTGGGCGACAGTGCGATAAGCGTCGAATTCGGCCAGATCGTCGATCCCGCGGTTCACCGGCGGGTGATGGGGCTCAACGCCGCAATTGTGAACGCGCTGGATGATGGGCGGCTGGTCGGTGTAATCGAGACGGTTCCGACCATACGGTCGCTGACCATTCATTACGATCCACTGCGCCGGCGCCGCGCGGATCTCCTCGAACAGTTGCAGCCGCTGATCGCCGAGGCGGGTGAATTGCAGATTTCGGGGAAAAAATGGCGAATTCCCGTTTGCTACGAAAATGACTGTGCTCCCGATTTGCAGGCAGTCTCGGAACAAACGGGCCTTCCGCCGGCGACCGTAGTGGAACGGCACAGCTCGGCGGCGTACACCGTGTTCATGCTTGGCTTCATGCCGGGATTCGGGTTTCTCGGGGGATTGCCGGCGAGCTTGGCGCTGCCGAGATTGACCAATCCGCGGACCCGGGTTCCGGCGCGCTCGGTCGCCATGACGGGTCAGATGTGCGCGATCTATCCCGCGGAGTCCCCAGGTGGCTGGCGCCTGATCGGGCGCACACCCATCGAGATGTTCGATCCCCATCACGGGGATTCGCCCTGTCTGCTCGCACCGGGTGACGCCGTGCGTTTTGTCCCCGTTACGCGTGTCGAATTCGATGCCCTGCGCGCCGAGGTGGAGGCGGGAGCATTTTCCCGCGAGAGACTGGTGGCGGAGGATCCGGATGAATGAGTGAACGGTTCCTGGAGGTCTTGGACCCCGGTCCCGCTTGCACCGTGCAGGATCTGGGACGAGTGGGCTATCAAGCCATCGGCGTACCGCACAGTGGGGCATTGGATGCGCTCGCCCTGCGGCTGGCAAATGCGCTGGTCGGGAATGACGCGGATGCGGCGGGACTGGAGTTTCGACTCGTGGGTCCCAGCCTGTGCATCACTGGCGGCCCGTCACTGATTGCCGTTGCCGGTCCGGCGACCGGGCGCCTGTCTGGACCGGAAGGTTCCGCTGTTACCCCGATTCGCGTCGATCCTTGGCGGAGCTACCGAATGGAGGATGGTTGGGCACTCAGCCTCGAGCCGGAAGGGACGTGTTTCGGATACGTGGCCATATCCGGCGGTGTGGCCGTGAGTCCATTTCTCGGATCGCGCGCGACCTATCACCGAGCGGGATTCGGCGGACATGAAGGACGCCCGCTGGCGGCCGGCGATCGGCTTCCACTTGGGCCCGATAATCGCTCAGTGCGCCCGCTGCAACTGCGCTCGCCGCCCGAAATATCCGAAGGGCCAATACGCGTGATTCCGGGGCCCCAGGCCGAATACTTCACCGAGGCCGCGTGGAAGACTTTTCTCACGGCTGATTACCGCGTCAGCCGCGAGGCTGATCGTATGGGCGTGCGGCTGGAAGGCAAGACTCTGGAGCACGATCCCAACCTTGGGGCCGACATCGTTTCCGACGGCCTGGCAGATGGCGCAATCCAGGTGCCGGGATCCGGGTTGCCCATCGTCCTACTGGTGGATCGCCAGACCGTCGGAGGCTATCCCAAGATTGCTGTCGTCGCCTCCGTGGATCTACGGCGTTTCGCCGCGCTGGGGCCGGGCGATGCGGTAAGTTTTCGGAAGATTTCAGTCGACGATGCGGAGCAGGCACTGATCGCCAGGGAACAACGGGTCGCCGAGCTGATTGCAAACATGGTCGAGGCACGATCACCCGGCTGGATCGACGTTGCGGCGCTTTGGACGGCCAATATCGCCGGCGAGGCAGTGAGCGGGCTTCACGACGATCGAGGTGATGGACACCGATGAAGAAAGCTCTGAATCTGAACGCGGATATGGGCGAGAGTTTTGGACCCTGGCGGATGGGGAACGATGAGGCGCTGCTCGACGTCGTGGCTTCCGCTAACGTGGCGTGCGGTTGGCACGCAGGTGATCCGGAGATAATGCGGAGGACGGCGCGCATGGCGCGCGAGCGAGGTGTCAGCCTCGGTGCTCATCCGTCTTTTCCCGACCTGCAAGGGTTCGGCCGGCGCCGGATGGCGTTTACCGCGGCAGAAGTCGAATCCCTGGTCGCCTACCAGGTTGGCGCGCTCATGGCCATTGCCGCCCTCGAAGGGGCAGAGGTAACCCACGTCAAACCCCACGGGGCGCTGAACAACATGGCCGCGGAGGACATGGATCTGGCCAGCGCGATCACTCGCGGGGTGCGCGGAGTAAGCTCCGATCTCGTTCTGCTTGCGCCGGCGGCCTCGGAACTTTCTCGAGCGGGTCGCGACGGCGGAGTGCGCGTGGCAGAGGAAATTTTCGCAGACCGCGCCTATTCCGACGATGGCTCACTTGCGCCGCGATCGCAATCAGGAGCAATGATCCACGGGGCGGAGGCATCCCTCGCCCACGTGATGCGAATGCTGGAAGAAGGCGCATTGATTTCATTGAACGGCAAACGCATCGCGGTTTCGATCGACAGCATTTGTGTGCACGGGGACGGGCCGGAGGCCGTCCCAACCGCCAGGGCCTTACGGCAGGGGTTGGAGGAGGCAGGTTACGCCGTTCGCACATTGCCGCAGGTGCTGTCGGCACGATAGGGCGGACCAATCTCGATTTCGTCGAAAACTCGTCGGGCTGACCCCGATGTCATGTCTGTGCACGGGCGTTTCGAGCCTCCAACATCAATCTTTTCAGGCGCCCACAGTGAGGTTCCCAATGCGACGGTTGCTAGAGGTTCTCTATTCAGTCTCCTCCACTCTGGCGGCACTGTTCATGTGCGCCATCGCAGTGCTGATTCTGTCCCAGACCATTGGCCGCCCATTTGGCGTCGTGGTGCCGGATGCCAATGAGCTCGCCGGCTTCTGTTTCGCCGCAATCACCTTTCTCGCACTGGCTCCGACCTTCCGCGCAGGTGGCCACATCCGCGTGACCCTGTTTACCTCGAAGTTAGCACCGGCTGCGCAACGTTGGCTGGAGATCTGTACGCTCGTGCTTGCTCTGGCGCTGGTCGCATACCTGGCATGGTGGACCGTGGATTTGGCCAGGGGCTCGTTCGCTTATGGCGATGTCTCACCCGGCGTTCTGGCATTTCCACTGTGGATTCCGCAGGCCGCCATGGCGTTCGGCCTGATCATGATGACACTGTGCATCGCAGAAATTCTTTTTGATGTGGTTCAGGGTAAGGCGGCTCCCTACCACGGCAAAGAAGGCGAAGTGAACGAATAAGGGGCGGCGCGATGGACACACTTCAAGTTGGGCTTGTTCTCATGTTGCTGCTGCTTCTCATGCTGGGAAGCGGAGTGTGGGTAGCATTGTCGCTGCTGGGTGCGGGTGTATTCGCCCTGTCGGCATTCACCACGGCGCCGCCGGGTCTGATTCTGGGCGGCACCGTGTGGGGCTCGATATCCTCTTGGGCGCTGGCACCGCTCCCGTTGTTCATCTGGATGGGCGAGATCCTGTTTCGCAGCCGGCTGTCCGATGACATGTTCACGGGTCTTGCGCCCTGGTTGGGACGGCTGCCGGGGAGGCTTCTGCACGTCAACGTTCTGGGCTGCGGTATCTTTGCGGCGGTGTCTGGGTCATCGGCCGCAACGGCGGCGACCATTGGGCGAATGGCAGTCCCGGAACTGCGCAAGCGTGGGTACGCGGAGAATATAATCATCGGCAGTTTGGCCGGCTCCGGAACACTGGGGCTGCTGATTCCGCCATCGATCATCATGATCGTCTATGGCGTTACCGCCGAGATTTCAATCGGGCGACTCTTTATCGCGGGTGTACTTCCGGGTCTCTTGCTGGTCCTGCTGTTCATGGGCTACGTCATGATTTGGACCCTGCTGCACAGGGATTTGGACCCGCCCGCCGAGCCGGCTCTTTCGTTCCGCGACAAGATACACAGCTCGCGTCGTCTGCTACCGGTCATCGCGCTCATTGCCGCTGTCATCGGCTCCATCTACGCCGGCGTTGCAACGCCCACCGAGGCGGCTGCGGTCGGCGTTGCCGGTGCCCTGTTACTTTCCTGGTGGAGCGGGTCGTTAACCTGGCGCTCGTTCGTCGACGGCGTTTTCGGTGCCACCCGCACCGCTTGCATGATCGGCTTCATACTGGCAGGCGCCGCTGTGTTGACGGTGGCGATGGGTTATACGGGGGTGCCGCGTCACTTGGCCGAGGCGATCAACGCCATGAACCTCTCGCCCTACGCTTTGTTGGCAGCGCTGACGGTGTTTTTCGTTGTGCTGGGTTGTTTTCTGGACGGCATTTCGGTTGTGGTACTCACCACGTCCATCATCCTGCCCATGGTTCAGGCCGCCGGCATCGACCTGCTGTGGTTTGGGATATACGTGGTCATTGTCGTCGAGATGTCCCAGATTACACCGCCAGTGGGCTTCAACCTGTTCGTTCTGCAGGCACTGACTGGGCGCGACATGGTCGCGATTGCCAGGGCGGCTCTACCTTTTTTCCTGCTGCTGGTTGCGGCCGTCGCCCTGATCGTTGCGGTGCCCGGAATCGTCACGTGGCTTCCCGACAACATGCGCGGACCCTGACGTCAAGTTCTTCAGGCTCCCGCCATACCCCGGATCATGTCTGCGTCTTTACCAAGGGGTGGGGGAGTCGACGACAGGCCCATCACACGACCGGGCCTCGGTCAGCCAGTCGCGCACTGTGCGTTGGGCCCGTGCCGTATCTCGACCAGGTTCTCTGCAGCAACCGAAACAGCACGCCAAGCGATGCGAGGGCAAGTGGAGATCGAGTCATGTGAAGCACCCGCAGGAATTGGGTGGCAACCCAAGGATCGTGGGTTGCCAGTTCCAAGACACGGTCTTCGTGACGATGAATCAGCCGCCGCAGCCAAGGCGATGCCGCACCTGCCCCTGGCCATCGTAAGTCCTCGTTCAAGGCGAGCTGCCAAGGTAGCAGATAGGCAGATTCGATCTCAGATTGGAGCGCTTCCGGCTGCATCAATCTTCGGGTACGCGCGTGCCTGCCGATTCGGCCAGCGGCCATGGCGGCTGCCGTCATCCCCTGGCCATAGACTGGATTGAAGCTGCACAATGCGTCGCCGGTAACGATGAGCCCCGCCGGCCGACGTTTCATGCCGGAAAATCGGCGAAAGTGGTTGTCGTCCTTGCGGATCGCACGAATTGGCGACAAGCGCTTAGCATCGTCCAGACGCGCCGACAACCCAGGGACGCGGACCGAGGACGCGAATTCGAGAAACGACGCGTCATCGCTGCCAGGATAGTCACCGCAAACTCCGATCAATGTGACCATCCACCGACTACCCTCGACCGGCATCATTCCAATGCCCCGCGTTTGCGTGGGGGCTCGGGACATGACGAGTAACGCGCGGGTACCGGCCGGCATCTCGACATCTCCGAATAGAGCGGAACTGTACCCGATCCGCGGCGCCGTGCCGCTAACCGGCGGCATGCTGAAATCAGAGTCGGCGATCCAACTCAAGACGCGGGAGTTTCGCCCACTCGCGTCCACGAGTAGGTCGCAACGCCGCTCGGACAAGCGCCGAGTGCGACGATCGCGCAGCGCGAGAATCGGCCGTGCAGTGTCGGAGAGTGTGACGCGCCGAACGTCGATCCCGGTCATCATCTCGACATTGCAAAACGACGAGAGAAATTCGAGCAAGGTGTCTTCCAGCAGAGGCCTCGTCGCACACACGAAATCCAGATCTGACGGCGCCCGAACGAAGGGCGCCTCGCGGAAATGGCATTGCCAGTCGCGGGTGGCGTTGCACTCGACACCCCCAGCCGCCAGGAGCGCCTCGCGGTAGCCTGGGCACAGCGCCTCAACGCACAGTAGTCCGCGACGAAGCAGTACGTGTATGTGGCGCCCCTGGGCCAGGCCCGGGCGCTCGGCGCCAGCAACACGGTCCCGCTCGAGCAGGGTTACGGCCCGTCCGGCGGACGCCATAGCGATAGCAGAAAGCAACCCGGACATCCCGGCACCGACGACAATACAGTGCTCGTTCACAACCCTTCCCCGATGGACAAACCGCGGCGGCGCAAGAGAGTCCATTCCGTAGACTCGAGGTTGTTACCTACTCAGCATCATGGCTCGTCGTGTTACCCGGAAAACCGGGAGCCCACGTCATAATCCCATAATTCTTGCGCGAAATATCACTCAATGCAATTTGCAAGGGGTTTCTCGGAGAAATACCGGCGGGAAACACTTTTTAACAATTCGTTAACGACCCGTCACAGAATACCGGTCGGACCGT
>JBFGYN010000184.1:0-7917 GCA_041587415.1 Candidatus Competibacterales bacterium
CGGTGGCCAGGGCTGGTGGTGGCCGTACGTCATTTCCTGGGGTCTCGCCGCCGCGGTCCTGGTTCCGTGGTCGATTTTCGATCTCGTCAGAATCTACCGTGAGCCCTGGTGCGACACGACGGTAATCGACAAAGAAGGTCTGATCCAAGGAGACGTTCTCTGAGGGACAGCGATGTTGGGGGAGAAATCCGACGGGGCCCCGATCAGAGCGCCTCGAAAAATCCGAATGAACGGAGTTGGACGATGAGCGACGCGACACGACACGATTGGACGCTGGATGAGGTAACCGGTCTCTTCCGGCTTCCGTTCAACGATCTGCTATACCGGGCGCACGGCGTGCACCGCATGAACTTCGATCCCAATTCCGTCCAGATTTCAACGTTGCTCAGCATCAAGACAGGCGGTTGTCCGGAAGATTGCGCCTACTGTCCGCAGAGTGTTCGCTACGACACCGCCCTCGAGCGAGAGGCGCTGCTCCCGGTAGATGAAGTGATCGAGGCGGCGCGGCGCGCCCAGGCTAACGGTGCCACGCGCTTTTGCATGGGCGCCGCGTGGCGCGGTCCGAAAGAAAAGGATCTCGGGGCTGTGCTGGAGATGATCTCGGGTGTGAAGGCAATGGGTCTCGAGACCTGCGCGACGCTGGGGATGCTCGGCGACGGGCAAGCGGAGCAGCTTCGCGATGCCGGACTCGATTTCTACAATCACAATCTGGATACCTCACCGGAGTTTTACGGTGAGATCATTACGACACGCACTTACGGCGACCGTCTCCAGACACTCTCTCGCGTTCGCGAGGCGGGGATCAACGTGTGTTGCGGCGGTATTGTCGGAATGGGTGAGGACGCCGTCGACCGGGCGGGATTGCTGCTACAGCTGGCGAACATGGCAGAGCATCCGGAGAGCGTACCGATCAATTTGCTGGTGCAAGTCGAAGGTACGCCACTTGATGGCGTCGCCCCCCTGGATCCCATCGAGTTTGTGCGCACAGTCGCCGTAGCACGGATTCTGATGCCGAAATCTCACGTTCGGTTGTCCGCCGGGCGCACGGCAATGAGCGACGAAACTCAGGCGCTGTGTTTCTTCGCCGGTGCGAATTCCATTTTTTACGGCGAGCGGCTCCTGACCACTGACAATCCGGAAACGGATCGCGACCAGGCGCTTCTGCATCGCTTGGGACTGAAACCGGCCGAGCCTGGCGACACCGAATCTCACACGCTCACCAAGGAGTGCGACGCGAGCCAGAATATCGCCCTGTTCTGAGCCAATTTTGCCGCCATGCGGGATCTTCGCGCGGAACTCCGAGATATCGAGGATACAGGGCTGTACCGCCGCCTCCGATGCACCGCCTCGCCCCAGGGGCGCCAGATGGAGATCGATGGGCGGCAGCTTCTGTCGTTCTGCAGCAACGACTACCTGGGCTTGGCCAATCACCCGGAAGTGCGCGACACCATGGCGAAGGCGGCCTGCCGTTGGGGTGCCGGATCCGGCGCCGCACACCTGATCAACGGTCACTCGAAGGAACACCAGGCCCTCGAAGAAGAAGTCGCCGAATTCGTTGGGCGGGACCGGGCACTGCTCTTCACGACTGGCTACATGGCTAATTTGGGTGTGATCGCGGCGTTGGCGAGGCGTGGCGACCTGGTGCTCGAGGATCGATTGAACCACGCGTCGCTGATCGACGCTGGACGGCTGTCCGGGGCGCGGTTCATGCGCTACCGCCACGGAGACGTATCCGATCTCACAAAGAGGCTGCAGCAGCGCGCACATTGCGGGGGCGAGGTGGTCGTCGCAACTGACGGCGTATTCAGCATGGACGGAGATCTGGCTCCGTTGGCTGACGTGGCGCGGGTCTGCGCGGAATACGGTGCGTGGCTGGTGGTCGACGATGCCCACGGGTTCGGTGTTGTGGGAAGGTCCGGGCGCGGCACGGCCGATCACTTTCAGTTGCAATCCAAGCAGGTTCCGGCCCTGGTGGGTACCCTCGGCAAGGCGTTCGGCACCGCGGGCGCATTCGTCGCCGGCGACGACGGTCTGATCGAGTATTTGATTCAAAAAGCACGAACCTACATTTATACGACTGCGGGCCCGCCTGCGCTCGCCGCGGCCACGCGCGTCAGCCTGCGCCTCGCCCGCGACGAGCAGTGGCGGCGTGACAAATTGCAGCGCCATCTGGCGCGCTTCCGATTGGGAGCATCCGCACTCGGGTACAAGCTGATGCCCTCAGAAACACCCATCCAGCCTATCGTCGTCGGCGACTCGAACACGGCCGTGGCGATGAGCGAGGCGCTGTTGGGCAGGGGCATTCTGGTGACACCCATTCGGCCGCCTACGGTTCCGCGGGGAACATCCCGCCTTCGCGTCACGTTGTCGGCCGTACACGAGGACGATGACGTGGATCGACTGCTGGATGCGTTGGCGTCCATTCGGGACCGATTGCCCGCGGAGGTGTGAGCGTGACGCCGTCTGAAGAGCCGCTGTACGCCGAGAGCCACGGCACGGGGCCGGCGGTGGTCATGCTGCACGGATGGGGTATGCACTCGGGGATCTGGGAGGATGCGGCGGAAGCCTTGGTGGACGATTACCGGGTAACGCTGGTGGACCTTCCGGGTCACGGCAGGAGTGTCCGCACCAAGGTCTGGCGAAACTTCGACGAGCTTGTCGAACGTGTGGCGGCGGCGGTTGGCGTGCCCGCCGCCTGGATCGGCTGGTCGCTGGGCGGCCTGGTTGCCCTGGGTGTTGCCTTGAAGTACCCGGAGCGCGTGCACCGGCTGATTCTGATTTGCAGCAATCCGTGTTTCAGACAACGTGACGATTGGCACTGCGCGATGGTGCCGGATCAGCTCCGGCAGTTCGCAATCGATCTTGCCCAGGACTACCGGTCGACATTGAAGCGATTCCTGGCGCTGGAAGTTCACGGTGTGGATCACGCCGCCCAGCAAATGCGCACCCTTAGGCGGATCGTTTTCGAGCACGGTGATCCGGAGCCGGCGGCCTTGAGGGCTGGGCTCGAGGCCCTGAATCACGTGGACTTGAGGGCGCGTCTTCCCGAGATCCGTTGTCCCGTCAGATTGATCATGGGGCGCCGCGACAACCTCGTTCCGGCTGCCGCCGGTGCGGCAACCGCCGCATTGCTCCCAGATGCCCGGGTGCGCGTATTGGACGGGGCCGGTCATGCGCCGTTTCTGGGTGATGCAGCACTCTTTTCGAGAACGCTGAAGGAGTTTCTCGATGACTGATCCAGACGCGGCGTATCGAATCGATAAGCGGTTGGCCCGCCAGGCGTTCGACGGTGCCGCGATCCGCTACGATGAGGCCGCCGTGCTGCAAAGGGAGGTGGGCACCCGCTTGCTGGAGCGGCTCGACGTCATCCGGTTGGCACCCAACGTGGTCTGCGACGTGGGCTGCGGCACGGGCGTCGCGACCCGCGAGCTGATGCGGCGTTTTCGCCGAGCCCGGATCATCGGCCTCGATTTGGCGCCATCCATGCTGAAGATTGCCCGGGGTCGGGCACCCGCATTGAGGAAGCTTCGCGTCGTGTGTGCCGATGCGGAATCGTTGCCGTTTGCGGATGGTTGCTGCGATTTGGTTTTTTCGAACATGACCCTGCAGTGGTGCCAGAACCTCGATCGCGCCTTCGCGGAAATCCGTCGGGTGCTGCGGCCGGGCGGCCTCCTCTTGTTCTCGACCTTGGGGCCGGATACGTTGAAGGAACTGCGTGCTAGCTGGGCCCGCGTTGATCGCCACAGCCATGTGAATGCCTTCGTGGACATGCACGATGTGGGCGACTCCATGGTCCGAGCGGGTCTCCGGGACCCCGTTCTCGACATGGAGCCCTTCACGCTCACTTACCGCGACGTCATACGTCTCATGCGCGATCTCAAGACCATGGGTGCCCACAACGTTCTGCACGGTCGGGCGACGGGTTTGACGGGCAAGGGTCAGTTCCGAGCGGTGTGTGATGCCTATGAGTCGTTCCGGCAGGAAGGGCTGCTGCCTGCAACGTACGAGGTTGTCTACGGCCACGCTTGGGGAGCGTTGGCACGCGACAATGTGGCCCGGCCAGACGGTTCTGTGGCGGTGCCTTTGGCGGCGCTCAGGTCCCGACGAGCGGATCCGTGACCGGGTGTTTCGTCACCGGCACCGATACCGAAGTCGGAAAGACTTGGGTTTGTCGCGCAATTCTGCAAGGCCTTGCTGCCCGGGGGGTGCGTACGGCGGCCATGAAACCCGTTGCAAGCGGGTGCGACGTCACCGGAGCCGGGCTGCGCAGCGCCGATGCGTTGGCCCTCATGGCCGGCGCCACCGCGTCATTCCCCTACAATCAGGTCAATCCGTATGCGTTCGAGCCGGCCATCGCTCCGCACCTGGCGGCGCGGGATTCAGGAGTGGAAATTCGCTTCCAAAGAATTCGCGACTGTCTCCACGGGCTCGCCACGGCGGCGCAGTTCGTGGTCGTAGAAGGCGTTGGTGGCTGGCGAGTGCCGCTCGGACCGGACGGCGATGTCGCCGATCTGGCGACGGGCCTCGGTCTTCCCGTCATTCTGGTGGTCGGCATACGCCTCGGATGCATCAACCACGCGCTCCTCAGCGCTGAATCGATACTTGGCTGCGGCGCGCCTTTGCACGGATGGATTGGGAGTCGCGTGGACCCCGACATGTCCCACGCCGAAGAGAATTTGACGACTCTTCGCAGTGTTCTTCCGGTCCCCTGTCTGGGGACGCTCCCACACCGTGCCCGTTTCGACGGCGACGAGATGATGCGCTGTCTGGATGTCACATCCCTTTGCCGGGCACGCGGGAGCACGCCCATCGCTCGCCCCTGAGTAAGAACCGCTCGGCGTACGCAGGAATGGCGCCGCGAGCGAATCGGCGCGCAATCTTTCCGGTTGAAAGCGGTTTTGGTGCAGGTTAGGCTCTTCCGAGTGAGGCGGTCCGAGCGTTGTTTCCGGCGCGAGCAGGGCATGGTCGACATATCAGAGCGGCGGCAAGTTTCGGGGTGGCGATTTGTGCTGCAGCCGAACCGATCCATTAGCTGGCGGAGCACCGTCGTGTTCTACGCTATACTCGCCACCGTTTCGCTCGCTGTTGCCGCGGGATTCGCAGCATTGGGATATTGGCTGGTATTGCCGTTCACCGGCTTGGAACTGCTTGCGCTGGCCATCGCGCTGTACGTCGTCGCGCGGCACTGTTGGCAGCGGGAAATCGTGTCCATCGATTCCGATGCCATTCGTATCGAACGAGGGCGCAACCAACCGTCGGAATGCTTCGAGTTGTCACGCCAGTGGGCCCGCGCAGTGCTGGAGCAGCCCGAGCATCCCTGGCGGCCCAGCCGATTATTGATTCGAAATAACAGTCACAGCGTAGAGGTGGGCAGGTTTCTAAATGAAGGCGAACGTCTCGAGCTCGCGACGAGCCTGGCGCGCGCGCTTCTGCCTCCGGATTACACGAAAACAGAAGGCTGAAGCCGTCCCACTTGGGGCCGCTGAGCCGCACCGTCGATTGTCAGGACAATGTTGCGAAAACTGGATGAAGGGGGCGAGTCCGTGACACATTCAGCACGCGCCGCAAGCGCGATCTCTGCCGCACTTGCCGTGTTCTGGAGCGCCGCGTCCCAGGCGGAGTACGGCCTCAATATGACCGAGGGCGTGACGCGGGTCAGCCGTGAGGTATACGAGCTGCACATGCTGATCTTCTGGATATGTGTGGTAATTGGCGTCTTCGTGTTTGGTGCCATGTTCTATTCCATGTACCACCATCGCAAAGACAAAGGCGCGGTTCCCGCGCAGTTTCACGAAAGCACCACCGTCGAAGTGCTCTGGACGATCATCCCGATGCTCATACTGATCGGCATGGCGATCCCGGCGACCCGGGTGCTGATTGCGCTGGAGGACGCCTCCGAGCCGGACCTCACCGTCACCGTGACCGGCTACCAATGGAAGTGGAAGTACGAGTATCTGGATGAGGGCGTCAGCTTCTTCAGCACCCTGGCTACGCCCCGGGAGCAGATCGCCGGGCTCGAGGAGAAAGGCGAGCACTACTTGCTCGAGGTCGACAACCCGCTCGTTCTGCCTGTGGGCAAGAAGGTCCGAATTCTGACGACCGCGGCCGACGTGATTCACGCCTGGTGGGTGCCGGATCTGGGTTGGAAGCGGGATGCCATTCCGGGCTACATCAATGAGAGCTGGACCTTCATCGAAAAGCCGGGAGTCTTCCGGGGGCAATGCGCGGAACTTTGCGGTAAGGATCACGGCTTCATGCCCGTGGTAGTGGATGCGCGACCTGAAGAGGAGTTCAACCTGTGGCTGGCCGGGCTCAAAGGCCAACAGCTTGCTGTGGCTGGCGCCGACGATCGTGAGTGGACCCAGACCGAGCTCATGGAGCAGGGCGAGCAGATCTACAACACGATGTGTTCGGCATGTCATCAGGCAAACGGTGAGGGGCTGCCAGGCGCTTTTCCCGGTTTGAAGGGAAGTGCGATCGTCACTGGGCCGGTCGAAGACCACATCGACCTAATATTGAACGGCAAAGCTGGAACCGCAATGGCCGCATTCGGCCCCCAATTGAGCGATGCGGACGTCGCTGCAGTCGTCACTTATGAGCGCAACGCCTGGGGCAACGCGACCGGTGACGTGATACAGCCCGCAAAGATCGCGACACTGCGTTGACCCCAACGGACGCGAAAAGATTCCTAAGGAGTTCCGCAATGAGCACCCACGCTAGCGCGCACGCAGAGCACCACGACGATCACGGGCCCGCCAAAGGGCTGATGCGGTGGGTTACCACCACCAACCACAAGGACATCGGCACACTGTATCTGCTGTTCTCCCTGTTGATGTTCTTCGTGGGTGGAATCATGGCCCTCATCATTCGGGCCGAGCTGTTCCAACCCGGGTTGCAGCTGGTGGATCCCCACTTCTTCAATCAGATGACCACGATGCACGCGCTGATCATGATTTTCGGCGCGGTGATGCCGGCCTTCGTGGGATTGGCAAACTGGTTGATTCCCATGATGATCGGCGGGCCGGACATGGCTTTGCCCAGACTCAACAACTGGAGTTTCTGGATCCTGCCATTCGCATTCACCATGCTCCTGTCCACACTTTTCATGGACGGAGGTGCGCCTGCTTCGGGCTGGACCATCTATCCGCCACTATCCCTGCAGACCGGCGCGGCGTTTCCATTTCTGATTTTCTCTATCCATTTCATGGGTATCTCTTCCGTAATGGGCTCCATCAATATCGTCGCGACCATTCTCAACATGCGGGCGCCAGGCATGACCCTCATGAAGATGCCCTTGTTCGTCTGGACGTGGTTCATCACCGCATACCTGCTCATAGCGGTCATGCCGGTGTTGGCCGGTGCGGTGACCATGATGCTGACCGACAAGTATTTCGGCACATCCTTTTTCAATGCCGCGGGCGGCGGTGACCCGGTAATGTTTCAGCACATCTTCTGGTTTTTCGGACACCCCGAGGTGTACATCATGATCCTGCCGGCATTCGGCATCGTGTCGCAGATCATTCCCACCTTTTCACGGAAGCGCCTGTTTGGTTACAGCTCCATGGTATACGCCACAGCAAGCATCGCATTCCTGTCTTTCATTGTCTGGGCGCACCATATGTTCACGGTGGGCATGCCCCTGGCCGGCGAGTTGTTCTTCATGTACGCGACCATGATGATCGCGGTACCCACCGGCGTGAAGGTATTCAACTGGGTCGCGACCATGTGGAAGGGCTCGATGACCTTCGAAGTGCCCATGAAATTCGCGATAGCGTTTGTCATTCTGTTCACGATTGGCGGGTTCTCGGGGCTCATGCTCGCTATCACCCCGGCGGATTTCCAGTATCACGACACCTATTTCGTGGTCGCGCACTTTCATTACGTGCTGGTGACCGGAGCCGTGTTCTCCGTGATGGC
>JBFGYN010000185.1:0-7914 GCA_041587415.1 Candidatus Competibacterales bacterium
GCACTCGACGCGGCAGAGCCTTCGCCAATCTTCCAACCGGTTGCGCTGGATATTTCCTGTGCCCAGGCCTGTGCTATTCGCTCGTCAACAGGGCCGTCGATGAACAGGGACCGATTCCCCTCGAGATAAATGCTACGGCGGTCCCGTCCGGCTGACCTGAGTGCGATGCGCTCGAATGCGCCGGGAATGTACGTTGTGCGGCGAATGGGGAAGAACACCCAGGTCTTACATGTGACCACATGGTTACGGACATCGATGCGCACATTTCGGTGGTAGCTCAACATGGCGCCGCCCACAGCGAAATCGAGCATTCCAAGGCCGACGAATAGCCAGCGATGGCCCTGCGCCCCGAACTGCATCCCGAAAACGGTCGTGGCCAGTCCCAGGGCCAGCACTGCGATTCCGGCGATGCGCAAATAAGTGACCCACGGACCTCGCGGAAACGTCAGCTCTTTGGTCGGCATTTCGATCGCTCGCGATCCCGCAACTCGTTGCGCCGAATCTTTCCCGTGGTCGTCATCGGCAGTTCGTCGATGAACTCCACCTCGCGCGGAAACTCATAGGCCGCCAGGCGTTCCTTGACGCTGTTCTGAATCTCCTGCGCCAGGTCGTCCGTGGGTTCGCGGCCCTTGTTCAAAACGATGAACGCCTTGACGATCTCCCCGCGAAGCGCGTCCGGCTTACCCACCGCCGCAGCCTGAGCGACGGCGGGGTGCTTGAGCAGGCAATCCTCGATCTCACCCGGCCCGATGCGGTACCCGGCACTGGAGATGACATCGTCGGTGCGGCCCATGAACCACAGGTAGCCGTCTTCGTCCCGATATCCCACGTCTCCTGTCCGAAACCATTCCCCGGTAATCTTGGCGCGCGCCGCCTCTTCGCGCTTCCAGTAGCCGAGAAACATGACTGGATCGTCGATTCGCGCCGCCAATTCCCCCGCCTCGCCCGGCGGCAATACGGCTCCCTGTTCGTCGATCGGCATGACCTCGTGCCCGGGGTAGGCCTTGCCCATCGAGCCGGGCCGCACCGCCATGATTTCCGAACAATTGCCCACCAGGTAGTTGAACTCCGTTTGGCCCCACATCTCGTTCAACTTCACGCCCAGTTCGACGAGAACCCACCGGTAGACTTCCGGCGTTACCTGCTCGCCAGCGGACATGATTGATCTCAATTTCATTGGGTAGCGATTCCTCGGGGAGTCGACTTGTCTGAGCATCTTGAGTGCCGTCGGCGGGATGAACGCATTGCGCACGCCGTATCGGGACACGAGTTCGAACGCCTTTTCCGGATCGAACTTCCCCGATTCGTAAGCGAGAATAGGCACGCCGTAGTGCAGGGCCGGCAGCAGGGCGTCAAGCAGGCCTCCTGTCCAGGCCCAGTCGGCCGGCGTCCAAAACAGGTCGCCCTCTCTCGGCAGGAAATTGTGTGACAATTCGAAGCCCGGAAGATTGCCGATCAGGCACCGGTGCCCGTTTAATGCGCCTTTCGCCGGCCCGGTCGTGCCGGAGGTGTAGATGAGCATGGCCGGGTCGTCGGCACGTGTGGTGGCCACATCCAGTCGTGTGTCCGCGCGCTCTGTGAGACCTCGGAATCCCTCGGCGCCCGCGTCGTCTATGACGACGACGCGCTCCAGGTCCGGCAGTCGCTCCCGCAATCCGTTCACCTTCGGCGCCCGCGCGCGATCGGTGATGACCACCTTCGCGCCGCTATCGGCCAGCCGGTACTCGAGTGCGTCGGGGCCGAACAAGACCGAAAGGGGTAGCGCAACGGCAGCGATCTTGTAGATTGCGATATGCGCAATTGCCGTCTCGGGGCGCTGGGAAAGGACGATCGCGACCCGGTCTCCACGATCGACGCCCAACGCACGAAGGGCGTTGCCGAATCGATCTGAAAGCGCCTTCATCTCGCCGAAGGTCAGCGACTGCCTGTGACCCTGACGATCCTCGTAGTAGATTGCCACTTGGTCTCGCAGCGATGTGTGCCGGTCACACACGTCGACGCCAATGTTGACGAACTCGGGCACATTCCAGCGAAAGTTGCGGCGCAGGGTGTCGAAATCGGTGACTGCTGGCTGAAACATTCTCATTTCAATGCTCGGTGGCGCGCGTACACTCGGACTCTCGAAATCACTGGCTATGATAGAACCGACCGACGGGCGGCACGTTTGACTCCCATCAACCAATCGTAGGAGGTTTCATGGAGCGTTTCAGCGCCTACCGTGTTCACAACGATGCCGGAACCATCGAATCGCGTTTCGATCAGCTCGAGATCGACGATCTGGCTGCCGGTGACGTGGTCATCAGGGCGGCTTTTTCGGACGTGAACTACAAGGACGCGCTGGCCGCGACGGGCGCCGGCAAGATCATGAAACGCTATCCGCTGGTTGCGGGCATCGATGTGGCTGGACGTGTGGCGCACTCGGATGATCCGAGGTTCAAACCTGGGGACGAAGTGGCGGTTGTCGGGTGCGGGCTCGGCGAAGAACACGACGGCGGCTATTCTCAGATTGTGCGCGTGCCAGGTGACTGGGTGGTGCCGCTCCCGCGAGGCCTGAGTCTTCGCGAATCCATGGCCATTGGAACGGCGGGATTCACGGCGGCCATGGGCATTCAGCAGATGGAGCACAACGGACTGAGCCCCGGCAAGGGCCCGGTCCTGGTCAACGGGGCAACGGGCGGCGTGGGCAGTCTGGCCATAAACATGCTTGCGGCCCTCGGATATCACGTGGTCGCCCTGACCGGTAAGAGGCAGTCGGGGGGCTACCTACAAGAGCTGGGTGCAACCGAGGTGATGTGGCTCGATGAGCTGGAATTCGGAACGCGCCCGCTGGAGAAGGCACAGTGGGCGGGCGCAGTGGACAGCCTCGGCGGCGCGCCACTCGCTTGGCTCACGCGCACGGTGATGCCCTACGGCAGCATCGCGGCCATCGGCCTCGCCAGCGGCTTCAATTTGAACACCACGGTGATGCCGTTCATTCTGCGCGGGGTAAACCTTTTGGGCATCAACTCGACCTACTGTCCCATGCCGCTGCGAGATCGAGTATGGCAACGACTCGCAACGGATCTGAAGTCGCCGAAGCTCACGGAGATCGTTACCCGAACCGTGACATTCGAAGGGTTGCCGCAGGTATTCGACGACTATATCGGACGCCGGGTCACGGGCCGAACTGTCGTCGAGATCGAGCACTGATTCGTCGGACGACGCGGCACCGAACACTGTCCGACAGCTAACGGCAATGCCGCGAGGACACCACCAGGCAAAGGGTCCGCCGGCCCCAGTGGGGCGGCGCACGGTTTTTCGGTACCGGTACCGCTGGCGGACCGGGAACCGCTTTCGCCTGCTGGTCGATGGCGAGCAGTTCTATTCGGTCATGCTCGAATCGATTCATCGTGCACACCATGTAGTCGCCATCAATCTCTATCTATTCATATCGGGACGTTGTGCAGAGCGTTGGATCGATGCACTAACGGGCGCTGCGCGCCGCGGGGTTCGGGTCTATTTGCTCCTCGACGATTTCGGGACGCTCGGCCTTTCGAGCAAGGATCGCCGCCGGTTGGACGAGAGCGGTGTTCACATCGCGATGTACAACCGCCTGCGCCTTGGCAAGGGCTTCGGCAACTTCCTGCGTGATCACCGAAAGTTGGTCTGGATCGACGGTCGGATTGCGTTTACGGGCGGCTTCGGTATCACCGACGAGTTCGATCCGCAAGTCCGCGGCGATGCCGCATGGCACGAGCTGGCGATCGAAATTTCCGGAAAGTGCGTTCAGGACTGGGGAGATGCATTTGCCCGGGATTGGCTGCGCCGAACCGGTCACGCCCTACAGCTCCCCCAGTGTGATCTTCCGCCAGGAAGCGCAGAGCTGGGCCATGTGTCCGTGAATCTACCGGGCCGGATACGTGAGTCTCGCCGTGCTTTGATTCGTCAAATTCGCAGGGCCAGACGCCGGGTGTGGATTTCGACCGCCTATTTCGTGCCGCCGCGGCGGCTTCGAAGCGCGCTCGCGGCGGCGGCGCGCCGCGGAGTCGACGTGCGGCTGTTGGTCCCCGGGCCAGTGATCGATCACGAGTTCGTTCGCCATCTGGGCTCGAGGTCGTACGAGACGCTGCTTCGCAATGGTGCTCGGATATTCGAATACCAGCCGCGGTTTCTGCATGCCAAGGCGGCGCTCTGTGACAACTGGGTCTCCGTCGGCTCCAGCAACTTCGACCATTGGACGCTGCGCTGGACACTGGATGCGAATCAGGAGGTGCGTTCGAGGCGATTGACGGCACAGCTCGCGGCTGTGCTGAAAGAGGACTTCTCCAAGAGCACGGAGGTTACCTACGCCGCCTGGCGCGCTCGCCCGTGGCACGCAAAACTCCGCGAGCGACTCGTCAACGCAAGCCACGCGGTGGTCAGTTTCCTGAGCTACCGGCGCCGGGTGCGCCTCGAGATCCGGCGCCGCCGAATCGACGCAAGATCGCTGGAGTCTGCGGGTGGAGGATGATGGCCCGCAGCCATGTCGCCGAAAACCTTGCACGCCTTGTCCCGCCGGGGGACGAGCGTTCCGTCATGGCCCAACAATTGGTGGAGAACCACACGACCGGCGGACTGCCGCACTTGATTCCCCCAATTTCCGCCCCCACGTTGTGGGATAAGTTGAATCCGGAAAGCCGTTAGGGGACTGCCCAATGCGAATGGACAAGCTAACAAGCAAGTTTCAGATGGCCTTGGCCGAAGCGCAAAGCGTCGCGCTCGGTCGCGACCATCAATTCATAGAGCCTGTGCACCTGATGGCGGCGCTGCTCGATCAGGAGAGCGGCACCGTGCGCCCTCTGTTGGTTCAGGCCGAAGTCAACGTCAACGTGCTCCGTTCGAATTTGGGCGATGCTCTCGACCACCTGCCGTCTGTCGAGGGGGGATCTGCCGGTGAGGTTCATGTTTCGAACGAACTGGGCCGACTCCTCAACCTGACGGATAAGTTGGCCCAAAAGCGTAAGGACGCCTACATCTCCTCGGAGCTGTTCGTGCTGGCCGCGGTCGAGGACAAAGGCCAACTCGGGGAGCTGCTCCGAAAGGCGGGAGCCGTAAAGGGCATGATCGAGCAGGCAATCGAGCGTATGCGCGGTGGGCAGAACGTCGATGACCCGAATGCCGAGGACCAGCGCCAGGCCCTGGAAAAGTACACGATCGATCTCACCGAGCGCGCCGAGCAGGGCAAGCTCGACCCGGTCATTGGCCGCGATGACGAAATTCGGCGCGCCATCCAAGTGCTGCAGCGGCGGACCAAGAACAACCCTGTGCTAATCGGGGAGCCTGGTGTCGGCAAGACCGCCATCGTCGAGGGCCTTGCCCAGCGGATCGTCGACGGCGAAGTGCCGGAGGGTCTGAAGAGCAAACGGGTGCTGGTGCTGGATATGGCGGCGCTTATCGCGGGCGCGAAGTTCCGTGGCGAGTTCGAAGAGCGCCTCAAGGCGGTGCTAAACGATCTCGCCAAGCAGGAAGGCCAGATAATCCTGTTCGTCGACGAGTTGCACACGGTGGTGGGGGCCGGCAAGGCGGAAGGGTCCATGGATGCGGGAAACATGCTCAAACCGGCACTGGCCCGCGGAGAACTCCACTGCATCGGTGCAACGACCCTGGACGAGTATCGAAAATACGTGGAGAAGGACGCCGCGCTGGAACGGCGATTCCAAAAAGTACTGGTCAACGAGCCGAACGTCGAGGACACGATCGCCATTCTTCGCGGCTTGAAGGAACGCTACGAAGTCCACCACAAGGTCGACATCACCGATCCTGCCATCGTTGCGGCCGCTACCCTGTCCCACCGCTACATTTCGGATCGCAAATTGCCGGACAAGGCCATTGACCTGGTGGACGAAGCGGCATCTCGAATACGTATGGAGATGGATTCGAAACCCGAGGAAATGGACCGCCTGGAAAGGCGTCTCATTCAGCTCAAGATCGAGCGCGAAGCGGTCAAGAAAGACACCGACGAGGCCTCGCGAAAGCGTTTGACCGCGCTCGAAGGGCAAATCTCCGAGCTGGAACGGGAATACGCGGATCTGGAAGAGGTGTGGAACTCCGAGAAGGCAGCGTTGCGCGGTTCAGCACACGTCAAGGAGGAGCTGGAGCGCGCGCGGGTCGAGTTCGAGACGGCCCGACGGGCCGGTGATCTGAATCGGATGTCGGAGCTTCAATACGGCCGCATTCCGGATCTCGAACGCCAGCTGACGCAGGCTGCGGAGGCGGAGACTAAGGAAAAAACCCTGCTTCGGAACAAGGTTACCGACGAGGAGATCGCAGAGGTCGTATCGAAGTGGACCGGCATTCCGGTCTCCAAGATGTTGGAGAGCGAGCGGGACAAGCTGCTGCAGATGGAGTCGGCTATCTGCCAGCGCGTGGTCGGCCAAGAGGAGGCGGTCAAGGCGGTCTCCGATGCCATTCGCCGGTCTCGTGCCGGTCTGTCCGATCCGAATCGCCCGAACGGCTCCTTCTTGTTCCTGGGACCAACAGGTGTCGGCAAGACGGAACTGACCAAGGCGCTTGCCGCGTTTCTATTCGATACCGAAGAGGCGATGGTCCGCATCGACATGTCCGAGTTCATGGAGAAGCACTCGGTGGCGCGCTTGATCGGCGCACCGCCCGGGTACGTCGGGTACGAGGAAGGTGGGTATCTCACGGAGGCGGTTCGGCGCCGCCCCTACTCGGTGATTCTGCTGGACGAGGTGGAGAAGGCGCACCCGGATGTGTTCAACGTGCTCCTTCAGGTTCTCGATGACGGCCGACTGACCGACGGACAAGGTCGGACCGTTAACTTTCGCAATACCGTCATCGTGATGACGTCGAACCTTGGGTCGCAGGTCATACAGGAGCTCGCGGGCGAAGAGAATTACGACCAGATGAAGCAAGCGGTCATGGAAATCGTGGCGGGTCACTTTCGCCCCGAATTCATCAACCGAGTCGACGATGTGGTGGTGTTTCATCCCCTGGGGCGCGACCAGATTCGGGAAATTGCGCTCATTCAGATCGCACATCTGCGTCAGCGGCTGGCCGGGCGCGACATGGCGCTCACGATCTCGGATCCGGCACTGGATCAGCTCGGCGAGGCGGGATTCGACCCGGTCTATGGAGCACGCCCGCTGAAACGCGCAATTCAGAGCCGCCTCGAGAATCCGCTCGCCCAGGAGATTCTTGCCGGGCGGTTCGGACCGGGCGACACGATTTCGGTGGACGTGTCGGGTCAACGCTTGACATTCGTGCGCCACTCGACCGAGTCGGTAGTCCATGACGAGGGCGTGATCGAAGGCGAGATCGTCGACTGACTTGGTTCCAAGGTACCCATCGCGCCGTACCACCGGCGCGATGCTTTTCTTTTGGGTTGAGACGGTCAGGTTGATACGGGCGGTACGGGCACCAGAGGTGCCCGTATGGAGCCCGGGCGCCGCTGTCGCTATCGCACCAAAACACGTCCCTCGGCGCGCTCGGTTCGGTTATGCCTGCGGTGGGTGCCCCGAAAGGATAGTTGGAGCGGGTCAACGCCGCGTGATCAACATGGGCGAGGAAATCGTGCAGTGGCGTTGGGCCGCAAGATTGCGTGGGCGCTCTCTGTCGACGGGGTGCCGGTACACATTTTCCCGAAGTGGCGGGAGGCGGTATTCGGTTCTGCGCTGGGTCTGTGGCGCTCCATGCTCCAGGGCGCTGAGCGGACGGAATCCGTGTATCGCAATGGACCCGCAAAAAACCGGATAGTGTCCACGGTGACATAGTGTCACTTGCTAATATACTCACGAGTCACTGTTTCGCTTAACGCAATGGTCGAATTCGAAGCGTCCTGGTGCAACGTTCGGGCGTGCGTCCTGAAAGCTGTGTGCTTTCCCGAGTTGGCAGGAAGCCGACCCATCAAACCAATGGCATGGAGATGGTAACCGA
>JBFGYN010000186.1:0-7887 GCA_041587415.1 Candidatus Competibacterales bacterium
GCATCCCACTTCTTCGGCTCGCCTCCAGTTCGGCTAGTCGGCGCTGTTCTGCCCGTGCTGGTGGCTCATCGGCCCGCTCGAACACCGACTGGCCCTCCGGCAATTGCTGCTTCAGAATCGCCGCCGACTCCTGGGCACTGAATTTCCGTCGCGTTCGTCTGGGCATGATTTTGTCCACGCGCTATATCCGGCTCAGTTCAGTGAAGCCTCCAATTCCGACTCAGGCGGGACAGGCGTCTGAATTACGAGGAACCATTCCACTAAGGCAGTGCCCAGTTTCAGGCGGCCCATTCTTTGGTTGGACTATTGCCAAAGGTCAGTGCGAGCGAGGCCAAAAAACGAATCGCCGACTGCAAGAGGTTCGTGAACGTCAGCGGCACGAGCACCACCAGACCATGACCCTTGTGGTAACCCGGGTTTCGGGACCGGAAAAAAACCACATCTGGAATGTTCGTGCTTTTCCAGAAAGCGCGCTCTTGGCGGGTTATCCAGCCGACCCTTCGGACGAAGGGGTCTGTGGCATCCACGGCCTCTACGAGAAACATGTCTGCCATGTCTAGCATCAGGCGGGACACGGTTTGCGGTGTCTCGCGATCATACCGTGGGAAGATCTGCCAGAACGATTGAGCGAGCAGGAGATAGCTGGAAGGGTGACCAACATCCCCAGGTAAAACAGGTTCTCAGTGGGATGCAGCACCCTGTACTTAAAAGCCTCGAGCATGTAAAAACCGTGGGTCGCAGCACGCCCCCGGTAGTCGAACAGCATCCCTGACTCAGCCCGGAAAATTGAAACGGGCTTTCCGTGTAGCTCGCGTTTATGGAGGTGCAGTGCGCCGTAGCCTACGATGTCGCCTGATTCGCCGTAGAACAGTCGGACCTTGGTCCATTCGGCTCCAGACCGGAACACGTAGCGAGCGAAGTCATCTTCTGGTAGACCGGCGAAAATCTGAGCGTGAACGCTGAATAGGCGCGTGGCGATTCGCTCGATGGTCTCCGCGCTCGCGTTCGTTAGATCTATTGTCTCACTGCGGACTACTCGCAAATTGGAACTCCCGCCGAGCCAGCGCTGGGCCGCGGCGCTTCGTGGAATATTGCATGAGTGCAAGCCCGACCCCTTGCATTCGCCTTGAAGGCTGAACCGTGGTTGTGTCGTTTTCTTCGGGTCATCTTCTGCTCCTTTTCTTTCGAGACTCTACCCGCAGAAGATTTCACTTAACAGGAACGAATCCCTGTCCAAACGCCGGGGTTTGCCTCTCGTGTCGGCCCCTGGTGAAAAGCCGGGTAGTGAAATTCAAACCCTGGTCGCCTGGCCCCTGCCTTGTAACTGACTCGCGAGAAACGCAGAGGCTCCTCGCCGGCGTCAACCCGGATAATTCCCCAGGGCGGCTGCGAATTCCACCAGCATCCGGGGTACCGGATGCAGTATCCGGGTTAAAACACTTTCGTCCGGCGGCAAGACTGTTTGCTCCGTGCGCTTCGCAACTGAACTAAACTAGCGGTAGCGAGTCCTCCCCGATTCCGTCATTTTCAGTCGAGCGATGGCCGCAACGTCAATCCAAAACGAAACCCCATCCAAGCTGACTCTGGTGGGTGCGGAGGAGGAGCGTCTGGTTCTCGCTCCGCTGCAACAGAAGAGCATCGAGGACGAGACGTTCGCGTTCGACCTGGAGCGCGCGCAGAGCGCTGGCCTCGTCAGTCTGCGCAAGGAAGCGCCACACGATTTCGTCAACCAGATCAGCATGGTCCTTGTCGGCGGCGGATTCTGGGTTTGGATCATTGGGCTCGTCTTGCCGGTGGTGGGCGAGCCGCCGAGCGGCCTCACTGCGGAGAGCTACGGACGGGTTATTTGGTTGGGCGGCGCGGTGATTCTCTTCGTCATCGCGATCGTGATGGCCATTCGCGCCAAGAACGCGTTCGTGCTGGTCGCCCGCTTTACGACGCAGGTCCTCGCGCTTGCGGTGATCCTGGCAATCGGAGTGGGGTTGCCGGCGGCTACGATCTATTTCTTCGGCGGCGGGCGGGAGCTTCTCACGGGGGCGGTCGAGGCACCGCTGGCGCTGTTCGGCAGGCTGATTCAACTCGCTTTCATCTCGACGGCGTCGCTACTGCCGGTGCTGCTGTTCTTTCTGTTCGATCGATTCCAACTCGGCACACTGCGCAAGCGGCTGTACGGGAATCTGTTTCGACTCGACCGCTCGGTCAGCACGGTCGCCGAGATCGACGCGAAGTACGGCTCACAGATCGGTGAAGCCTACGGCACCGAGGACCAGGGTCAGGGGCGGCTCGCGCCCGGCTCGCGTTGGCCGGTGTTGGTCTGTGCGTTCGTGATCACGATCGGCTGGATCGTGGCGCTCGCGCCGGTGGGCGACGGCTTTGCGCCGAAGGATGGCGGGCAGGCGCTTCAATTGCTGATACCCCAGCAGACGGCTCTCGTGTTCGGTTTCCTGGGTGTCTACTTCTTTTCGTTGCGCCTGATCGCGATTCGCTATGCCCGCGGTGATCTGAAGCCGAAGGCGTACAGCCACATCATGGTTCGCGTCCTGATCGTCGCCGTTCTGAGCTGGGTGCTCGATGCCGTGTTCGAGGGCGAACCGGCAATCATGCTCGTGCTCGCTTTCCTGTTCGGCATCACCCCGGACGAGTTCTTCACCTGGATCAAGGAGCGGTTTCGCGGATCACTCCCGTCAGTGCCGGTTCCGGAGACGACGCTACCGCTGACCGATCTGGAAGGCATCGACCTGTACGATCGCGGTCGACTCGAGAGCGAGGGCATCGTCAACATCGAGGGGCTCGCTCACCATGAACTGATCGATTTGATCATCGAAACCCGCGTGCCCGTGCCGCGCCTGATCGACTGGATCGACCAGTCGATCCTCTATCTTCATCTCGCCGGCGGATCGGATACCGGCGCGCGTGCCAGACTTCGCGACTACGGCATCCGCACAGCGACCGACCTGCTCCAGGCCTGGGAAGGGGCAAAGCGGCGCTCCGAGGCTGAATTCACGTGCTTCAAGAAATTGCTGGGCGGGACGGAATTGCCCTATCGCCTGGAAGTCATTCGGGACGCGCTGCTCGACGACGAGTGGATGCTTACGGTTCGCTGCTGGCGTGAAGACGCTGCCCGCGAGCCCATCGTCGTCGAGGCCCTTCCGACCAGCGTCGAGGGACTCGAGCGCTGGGCCGAAAGACAGCTCGAGATGAAGCGCTACGGCACGGCACTGAAAGTCCTCGATCGGGCGCTGCAGATACGCGATACCGCCGGTACACGCAGGCGGCTCGCCCATATTTTCGCGACGTGCCCCGTCATCGAGTACCGCGATGCCGGCCGGGCGCGGGACTACGCCGTCCGTGCCTTCGAGCTGGCGCCGGACGACCATGCCGGCCTTCTGGAGTTGGTGGATATCTACCAGCAAATTGGCGATTTCGAGGCGGCGCTGAGTATGCGCAACGAGGCGCTCAAAATCGTCGCCACCTGGCGGAACGGGTCGCAAAGACGGGATGCGCAGCGGCACCTGGAGGAACTCGGCAAGCAGATCGAAGGGAAGATGACTCCGAGCCTGGTGGCGCGGCGCAAAGCGCCACTCGATGCGGCAGATTCCGGAGGGCACTGACAGGACGTCTGGTCAGGCTTTCATAGCTTCATTAACAGCACAATCATCGGTTGTCCTGTGCGGAGGGGTGATGGCTGCTTCTCCAACGCGTCGCCCACGGGCAAATACGTGCGGATGGATTCCAGCGTCTTGATGGATGTCGCCACGGAGGACGCCTCGTGGTTCGAATGGTCGTCGATGCGGATCGGTGACGCGGTGACGACGGGTGACGTGGCACTCAATGCAGTGATCAAGGTCTTGTCCCATGTTCATTCCGGGGCGATCAGGGATTTCAGGTACTGGCCCACGTCAGAATGATGCAGGATTGCGGACAATGGCCGAATCGTTTCCTCCGGGCCCCAGCCAAAGACGAAAACCGGCGTGTGAGTGTGCGTGCCGGTACCCCAGACGGTGTTCTGTTCCGTAGCCAGTGCACGTGCCAGCACGTTGCCGCGGTCGTTGTAAGGGTAGAAGGCATCGAAGTCATGGATCGCCGGAACCTGTTCGGCGCCCAGATAGCTGTGGCCTTCGACACGATAGGGATTGGCTTTGTCGGCCATCACCGCCATCGCCTGGTCCTTGCTGATCTTGAAATCGCTGTTGGCGTTGACCATTTCCATCAGGCGCCCGGCGGTGCGCTCGGCTTCGTCCAGCGCCGAAAAGCGGTCCAGCAGGCTGCCGAAACTCTCTTTTTGAGCATAGAGCGCGTCGAGCAGGGCAACGTCGCCGAAATTGAAGTTTGGCGCATAGTCGTGGTCTTGGAATGCCGGCCCCGACTTCCTCCGCGGTGCGGGCAGCTCCGATGAGGAGTAGCTGAAGCCGAATGAGCCGGTTTCGTGATCGGCGGTCACCACGATGAGGGTATCGTCTCGCTCCTTGGCCCATTCGTAGACACCCTGTATGGCCTCGTCGAACTTGATCATCTCGTTGAGCATGGTGCCCGCGTCATTGGCGTGTCCCGCCCAGTCGATCTGGCCGCCCTCGACCATCAGGAAGAAGCCGTCCTGGTCGTCCTGGAGTAACCGTAGCGCGGCCTGCGTCATCTCGTTCAGCGTGGGCTCGCGGCGCTGCGGGTCGTCGCGGCTGTCGCGATCGCTGATGCCGTCGGCCATACCCGAATTGGCGAACAGCCCCAGCACTTTGCCGGTCTGCACTTGCTCGAGCTGCGCGCGAGTAAATGCCAGTGCGTAGCCCTTGTCCTTGGCCTCCGTGAGTAGATTGCGTTCGTCCCCGCGTTTGGACTCGGCCTTGTAGGCACCGTTCATCAATGCCGTCACGTTGGCCTCGGTATCTCCGCCGTCGCTGACCGATTTGGGTACCCAGTGCCGCAGGCCGCCGGATAGCATTACGTCCGGCCCGGTGGCGAGCATGTCCTCGGCGATGGCGTTTTCCAGAGAGCGATGTGGTTGGTGTGCGGCAAAGGCCGCCGGGGTGGCGTGAGTCAGGCGTGTGTCCGATACCAGGCCGGTGCTTTTCCCGCGCGCCTGCGCCAGCTCCAGGACAGTTTGCACGGGATTGCCGTCGGCATCGATGCCGATGACCTCGGACGCTGTGATGACACCGCTCGCCAACTGAGTGGCCGAGCACGCAGAGTCGACCACTACCGCATCCGCCGGATGGGTCATTGACGCGCCGATGACCCCTTCCTCGGCCAGACGCTGAAAGGCGGTCATTCTGCCCTTGTAGATGGAAAGGGGTGCTTGATTGGCGTACGCCTGCAGCAATCCGATCTGCTGCGGGCCCATGCCATCGCCGATCATCAGGATCACGTTGCGCACTTCGCCCGCTTGGGTGTGATGCGCGATTGCGGTAGCCAGCAAGCCACCGATCAGCGCCGCCTTCGGGGCGCACCTCCAGTGCAGGACACGGCACATTCGCAAACCTCACTTTTTTGGAGGTCAAACCTCGTCTCAGCAAACCCGGATCAATTCAGAGTTTCGCGGAACTTCAGGTTTGGCTTTCGAAATCGGATCAAGAGCACGAACGTCGATTGTCCTATCCGAAAAGCTGCTGTCTGGTTCCGGGACGCATCGCCCGCGAGCAAGAAGCCTGAAACAAATCATCCAAGAACGAAAGCCTGACCCTGAAGACTTCCGTCGGTGATGGTAGTGTACGGTTCGAGACTGCAGAACACGAAGAGCTGAGGACATTGATTCCTATGACAACTCCGGCGTTCATCGGCATTGTCGGCGGCAGCGGTGAGCTGGGTAGCGCCATCGCCCATGGCCTGCTTCGAAACGAGATCATCACGCCTGGGCAGCTGTGGATTTCCAACCGATCGGGCGACACTTCCGGGTTCGACGAAGGGCTCGGAATACGATTCACGACAGATAACCAAGAGCTCGTTGACGCCTGTCAAGTCGTGCTGGTCGCAGTGCCGCCTCATTTCGCTTCTGCTGTGAACATCAACGCGCAGAATCGGCTGGTTATTTCCGTGATGGCCGGCGTCACCATCAAGCAGATCGAGCAGCAAACACATGCGCGACGAGTCGTGCGCGCGATGTCCAGTCCGGCGGCCAGAATCAGGCTCGCCTATTCACCCTGGTGCGCCAGCGCGGGTGTGACCGAAAATGATCGACATTGGGTCCAGATGCTGTTCGAGGCCATTGGCCTGACCGACGAGGTACCCGACGAGGAACAGATCGATCATTTCACGGCGCTGACCGGCCCCGTGCCAGGATTCGTCGCTTACTTTGCCGATTGCATGGTGGGATACGCGGTGAAACACGGCATCGACCCAGCGATCGCCCATCGCGCCATTCGTCAGCTGTTTCACGCCAGCGGTGTCATGCTCGCAGAATCGAAGGCCTCACCCGAAGAGCATGTCCGCGATATGATTGCCTATGCAGGAACCACCGCCGCGGGGCTCGAGGTCATGCAGGCCTCACCCCTCGCCGCATCGATAGAAGAAGGACTTCGGGCCGCTTACCAGAAGGCCCGACGTATCGCCTGACGTGCGTCGGCATCGCGCGCGGCCCGCGGTTAATCGGGCAGGTGGGCGACGATGCGCAAAGGCCCGCCGGATCCGCCTTCAATCTTCATCGGCAGAGCAATGATTGTCGAGCCAGTCGGTGGCAGCGCCGACATATCCCCCACGTTCTCGAAGGCCGGGATGTTGTTGGTCATCAGCGCGACATGCGTCTCGAAATTCCTCGATTGGCCATAGTCGATCGACGGCGTGTCGATGCCGACCGCGCCAATTCCGCGCTCGACCAGAAGCTCGGCGCCGTCCTTGCCGAGGCCGGGGAAGTGCAGCTTTGCCACCGCCTGTTCGCCACGCTCGTTGGTGCCCATGTATGACTCACGGTCGGGGTAGAGCGCGGATCGCCCGGTGTTGAGCAGCACGATCGCCCCCCCGGGGATGCGACCGTGCTCGTTTTCGAACTCCTCGATATCGGCGGCGCTGACCCGGTAGTCGACATCATCCGCGACCCGTGCGCTGACGTCGATGACGAACCCAGGACCGATCATCTGTCCGACCGGGATCTGATCGGCCGTGTGCGCGCCCTCGGCGAAATGGATCGGCGCGTCGAGGTGCGTGCCGCCGTGCTCGGCCGCCGAAAAGTTGTAGGCGCTGTAGTAGAAGCCGCCCTCGGTCTGCCCCGCGAACACCTCCTCCTTGTCGAACATCTTGGCCGTCGGCCAATACACCGACTCGGCGTTGAACGGATGCGTCAGGTCGACCCACCGGCCGGAGGACAGGTCCTGTGCGAGCGCGGGGAGTGAGAGCAGCAGCACCGCCGCGGTCGCGGCGGACGGAATCCCTTTGGTTGGCATTGGCTTGTCTCACTTGCATGGCGTGTTGTCACGAATTGAGCTTGGTAGTGGATAGCATGCTCGGTTTGAAGGCGGACCGGATGATTGATACGGCCGATCAGCGCCGCAATGACGTTGGCTCTCGCGCGTTTACTGAACGGAGGCTTCCTGTGCGGTTCAAGCAAATCAGTCGGTTACCTTCATCGGCGATCGTGTGAGGCGCGGCCTCCGCAGACACGCCCCCGACCCAGCACCCGAATGCCGACAATCCAAGCCAATGGTGCTGACCTGAAACATTTTGCCGTATCAGTGGGCGCGCACCTGAATCCGTTCCCCGATCTCATTCAGGATACCGCGCAGCGCGTCGTAGTCCGGATGGCGAACCCGCATCCACGCGTTGGCCATGTAGCCGGCCTCGACGCCCTGGGTGGGCGTGCCCGGTGCGGGGAAATGTTGGCCGACGACGAGATCGCCGTATTTTTGGAAGATCTCCTCGGTGCCCTCGTAGCCCGCGATGTGGCCGTCGCGGTCGGGTCGGAGC
>JBFGYN010000187.1:0-7802 GCA_041587415.1 Candidatus Competibacterales bacterium
CATTGGTTCGCGAACTTCGGTGCATCCGGGAGGGGCGGGACCCGGCTGACGTCCCGGAGCCGATTCAGCTCGACGCCTTTAATTTGCGCTTGGTTCGTGAAATTCGGCCCAGCTTTCAGAAAGCGCTCGTTGGCCTGCTTCGGAAGCAGGATCCACAGGCTTGTCTAGACCAGCTCGCTGAGACCCTGCGCGCATTGGCAAGCTTCGCTTCCACCGAGGACGGATACCGCGTGTGGTGGTACAGCGGGCGGTACGTCAAGGCGTTGCAGGATGACCTGCTGCCCCACGATTCGGATCAAATGCGTCTTTTGGGCGCGGTGGACAGAGCGATCAAAGCACTGATCGACCACGGGGGTTCGTTCTGCGAATATCCAGAGGCCGGCTCGCTTCCGCAGCGGATCGAGGACGCGTTTGCTGGCAAAGAAGCCGCGGCATTGCTGCAAGCACGGCACGACTACGACCCGCCCGGTAATAAGCCCGGGACTGGGACTGAGCCGCAGGCGCCGCTGCCGGCTCTGGGACACGACACGATCTCACAAATTTCCGGCTTGCTCCGCGATACGCTGGCTCTCGCGCAGGACGGGATAGACAGGCTCGCGCGGGGCGACGCATCAAGGGTCGCGAATCTGCCGGAAATCGTCGAGCGCCTGGCTTCGGTGGTCGGCGTCCTGAGCATGGTCAACCTGGACGGCCTCGCGGAAATGGTCCGCGAGCAGGAGGATGCCCTGCGTTGCTGCGCCGATCGCGGCGAAACGCCGTCCATGGAGCAACTCGAGAAGCTCGCCGCGAAGTTGGTGCTGATCGAAGATGGGCTGGATGTGATAGGCCAGCCAGTGGCCGCGCAGCAAGCCATTTCCCGAACCCAGTCGGTGGGCTCGTCCGACAGCGAGGCCTCCATCGAGGCTTCGCGACGAGCGCTCGCCAGATTTGGCGTGGTGCGCGAGGCGCTTGCCGATATCGCGACGGTGCGTGAGTTGGCAACGGCGTGCTGCTGGGACGAGACCGGCAGCGAATCGTGGTCCAAGCTGTCGCCGGTGTTGCATCGTCTGGCAAACGTATTGACGGTTCTCGATCTGATTCCCGGCGCCGACATGGCGCATCGGCTCGCTGAGATCGTCACCGCCCCTGTTCTGCACGATTTGGCCCGCGGCGATTCTCCTGCCACGAATGCTCTCGCCGAGGCATTGGTCGGGATTGAATACTACGTGGAAGGGGAAACAGCTACCGGTCAGCCCCGCGAGCAAGGGCTCACGCACGCGGCTCAGCGCCTGGCTCGGCTCGAGGCATTGATGGAGAGCGTCGGTGCCGAGCTCCCGCAAGCGATTCCGGAACAGTCGGCAGAGTTCCCAGAACCCGAAGTCGTGGACGCGTTGGGGTCCGTAGCCGTCGTGGGCGATGGCGAACCCTGTGCGTCCATGGAGATCGATGAAGGGGAAACCGATACGCTCGAAGTCGAGCCGCACGCTGAAATCGTCGCGGGATCGGCGCCATCGTTCCCGGCGGAACCGCTCTTGGACGTGGACGAAGGCGTGGCTGTGCTCGAAGAGGTTACCGCCCCAATCGAAGAACCATTAGTCGACGCCGCAAGCGAGCACGATTTGGCGGGCCGGTCGGCGATTGGTGAAGTCGACTCATTGAGCGGCGTGGACTCGAATCTTCCGTCAGAGCTCCCGTTCCACGACGAACAGCTGCCCCGCGGGGAGCTGAATCCAGTCCAGGGTGAAGCGCTCGCGGTCTCCGAATTCGATGACGAAGATTTGGACATTCCGGTCGCCGACGAGGCGGCAGCGCCGGCCTGGGCCGACCATGAATTCCTCGACATATTCCTGGAAGAAGCCAATGGCGAAATCGAGCAGCTCAGGGCGGCTGTTCGCGATTGGGAGCAAGACCCCGGTGTCTCGGAGGTCGTGCAGCCCATCCGGCGCGCATTCCACACTCTGAAGGGCAGTGGCCGCATGGTCGGAGCCGACAAGGCAGGGGAATTCGCCTGGGCGCTCGAAGATATGCTGAATGGCGTCCTGGACGATCGGCTCCGACCCGACGGCGAACTCGTGTCACTGGTGGCGGAATCTGTCGAGTTGTTCGCCGATCTGATTTCCCACATGGAGGCGGGTGACGAAGCCGTCGAGGTGGCCCACCTGGTCGGGCGCATCAACGGGCTGTCGAAACCCGCGATGACTCCGGATTCCGCCCCGGACCCGGAAGCGGGCGCCACGAACGACCTCCAGATCCCAGCCGACGCAGACACAGACGGTGCGGACGTGGACGCGGTCGCACTCGAGTCGTCCAACCATGTCGATTCAGCGCTGGAAAACGCCGGTGAATTCGACGAGTTGCGCGAGGCCTCGCTCGTCCTGTTGGGCCAGGTTGAGCGAGATCTGGGTACCAGCCGTGACCAAGAGGGTTGCCTGAGCTCCGCCGAGCCCCTGGCTAAGTCGTTCGAAGCGCTTCGCGAGTGCACCGCCCGGATGGGCATGGACGACTTGGCGGAGCTGGCGGAAACCGTCGATCGGTTCATCCGGACCCACATATCGTTCGGCCGCAACCTGGATGCGCACGCCCTGGAGGTCCTGTCGGAATCCGCGGCCGAGGCGTATCGAAAGATCGATGGCCTTCGCGGTTCCGCCGGACGCCAATCGAGAATGGCAGAAGTGCTTCGCCGGATACAGGATCTGGGCGATCAAATTGCCGGTGAGGCAGCGGTCATGGCGGAAGCGGCGGCCCAGGCAGTCGAACCGGTGGTGGCTTCGGAGCCTGAGCTCGATCCGGAACTGGTCGAAGTCTTCGTGCAGGAAGCCGCGGACATCCTGGATTCCACCGAAGTCACCCTCGACCGGTGGGCACGGGAACCGAAGAATTTCGACCTCCTGACCGACCTGCGCCGTGAAATGCATACTTTGAAAGGCAGTTCGCGCATGGCCGGCTTCATGGTCATCGGCGATCTTGCCCATGCCATGGAATCTCTACTGGACGAGATTTCGCGTGGCAGTCTGCCCTTCACGTCCCGAAGCCGCGAAGTATTGCAGAGGTGCCTCGACCGCCTTCACGCAATGGTCGAAACCTCCCAGCAGATGTGTCAGCCCGGGGCGGCAGAGGAATTGGTGGCGGAGCTTCACGCGTGCGCCGCCGCCGCACCGGAGGTGAGCAACGCCGATCAGACCGTTTCCACCGACGCAGAAAACTTTTCCTACAGCACTGAATCGTCGACCGCCGCGGCCGAAAACCTGCTGTCGCCAGCGCTGCACGAGTCCAACCGTCGCGCACCTTCGGATGCCGTCATGTTGGTGCCGGATTCCTCAGAAATGGTCCGGATCAGCTCGGATTTGCTGGATCGACTCGGCGACCTCATGGGCGAAAGCAGCATTTTTCGTGCACGGGTCGAACAGGGCGTCAATCACGTCAATTTCAATCTCCGGGAAATGGAGCAGACGGTCTCGCGGTTGAGCGAAAAACTGCGCCGGCTCGAAATCGAAACCGAGGCTCAGATTCTTTTTCGCTACGAACGCGGCGGGGCAGGCAAATCGGACTTCGAGGACGAGTTCGATCCGCTGGAGCTGGATAGATTCTCCGAATTGCAACAGCTTTCGCGCTCGCTCATGGAAGTCGTAAACGACCTGAGCAGCATTCACACGTCCCTGGACGATGAAGCCCAGGAACTGGAAACGCTGCTGCAGCAACAGGGGAAGGTCAACCGTGAGATCCAGGAGGGTCTCATGCGCACACGCATGGTCCGATTCGACAGCGTCGTGCCGCGCATGCGGCGAGTGGTACGGCAGGCCGCTGACGAACTCGGCAAGCGTGCGGATTTGATTTTGGATGGCGGCGGAGAACTGGAGCGTAGCCTTCTCGACCATGTGGTCGCGCCGCTCGAGCACATCCTCCGTAATGCGGTATCTCACGGCATTGAGAGCACGGACGACCGCCGCAAGGCGGGTAAGCCCGAGATTGGCACGATCAAGCTCGCCGTCCGCCGCGAAGGCTCGGAACTGGTGATCGAGGTGGCAGACGACGGGGCGGGGATCGACTTCGACAAGGTCCGCTCGAAAGCAGAACGGCTCGGAATGCTTGCTCCGGGGCAACCAGTCGGGAAGGACGTTCTGATCAGCTGCCTCATGCAACCGGGGTTCTCGACCGCCGATACGATTACCCAGGTCGCTGGTCGCGGCGTGGGCATGGACGTGGTACATGATGCGGTGGTCGGGTTCGGCGGCTCCTTGGGAATCGACTCGGATTCCGGTAGCGGCACGCGACTGCTCATGCGCATGCCTTTCTCCCTGTCGCTGGCCCAGGCACTGGTCGTGAGGGCTGGTGGCGATACCTACGCGGTACCCCTTGCCGGTATCGAGGCGATGTCACGACTCGACCCGGAGACCGTGCGCAGTTACATCGAGCAGGGTCGTGGAAGCGTGGAGTATGGGGGCATTCAGTACGACATTCACAGCTTAGGCGCGCTGCTTGGTGGCGCGCCGCCCGAGGGGGATGCGCTCGAACGCCATCTTCCCGCCATGCTGGTTCGCAGTGACGGAGCGAATGTTGCGCTTCAAGTGGACCAGGTCATCGGTAGCCAGGAAATTATCGTCAAGCCGGTCGGCACCCAGGTCAGCTCCGTTCCGGGGATTTCCGGGGCGACGATTACCGCCGACGGCTCCGTTGTGCTGATCCTGGAAATGGCTGCCCTGGTCCGGAATTTCGTCGCTCGCCAGACCGACGCGGTGGCGCTGGCACAGCACGAATCCCGTCATGTCGTGGAGGAGACACCCCTACAGATCATGGTCGTCGACGATTCGATCACCATGCGCAAAGTGACCTCCCGGCTCGTGGAACGGCACGGCATGCTGGCCACGGTGGCAAAGGATGGATTGGACGCGGCTGGCCAATTGGAAGACGCGGTACCGGATGTGGTGGTTCTCGACATCGAAATGCCGCGGATGGACGGATTCGAACTGGCGGCGCACATACGCAATCAAGAGCATCTGTGGCATTTGCCAATCATCATGGTTACTTCGCGCAGCGGCGACAAGCACCGACAACGGGCGATGGATCTCGGAGTCAACGCCTACCTGGGCAAGCCGTATCGGGAGGAAGAGCTGCTTTCGGCGCTGCGGCAGGTTCTTGGCCCGCGTGGCGAGCAAATCTAATCTCGAGGGCGAGGCGAAAGTATGGATCAACTCGATCAAATTCTCCGCACGATTCTAGTCCCCGTGCAACGTGGGCAATTGATCCTTCCGAGCGCCTCGATGGTCGAGGTGCTGCCGTTCGCGCCACCCAAGCCGGTGGCCGATGCCCCGGAATGGGTGCTCGGGTGCATGGCATGGAGAATGACCACCCTCCCGGTCATCAGTATCGATACCCTTGTGTACGGTGAGCCGGCGGAGCCCGGATCGCGAAGCCGGGTGGCGGTGCTCACGGGTATCGGCGCGGCAGCCGGAGTCGAGCACTTTGCGGTTCTCATCCAAGCCGTCCCACGGCTCGTAACCCTGGAGCGTAAGCTGATCGAGCCCGATCGGGACGTGGTGGACGTTCCGGCCGGAATGCTCACGCCAGTTCGCATCGCGAGGCAATCTGCTTACATCCCAGATCTCGAGTACATTGAACGTGCGCTTTGCTCGCTGTTCAGCGTCGTTGGGCACGAGCACGCGGCCAGCTCCGTAGGCTGATCCAGTACCGCCGAAAGCCAGCCATTACCCAGATTCAAGGAGGGACTGAGCGTGGTCCAGCAACGGGACCACGCCACGGGTTCCGCCTAAAGTGACATAGACCTGGGAACCCTTTCTGAAATGCCTGCGCGATCACTCGCGCCCCCACGCAATCTTCGAGTTAGCGCGTGACGATCTCCGGACCGAAGACCGCGTTGGGCAGCACCGTAGAGACCCATGGCACGTAGGTAATTACGACCAGGAACACCAGCAGCAGGCCCAGCCAGGGCAAGGCCGCTTTCACCACATCGGTGAGCGGCATCCCCGTGACGCCGGAGGTCACGAACAGGTTCAGACCTACCGGCGGTGTAATCATGCCGATTTCCATGTTCACCACCATGATGATGCCCAGATGAATGGGATCGATTCCCAGCTCGATGGCAATGGGGAACAGAATCGGCGCCATAATCAGCAGTATGGCCGATGGCTCCATGAAATTGCCCGCGATCAGCAGCAGGATGTTGACCACGATCAGGAACGCCCAAGGTGCCAAGCCGGCGCCGATGATGGTCTCGGCAATCAGCTGGGGTATGCGTTCGGTGGTCAGCACGTGGGCGAAAAGGAAGGCGTTGGCGATGATGAACATCAGCATGATGGTCACCTTGGCCGCATCAATCAGCACCTTGGGTACCTCGCCCACCTTGATGTCTCGGTAGACGAACAGTGCAATGAAGCACGCGTAGACCGCGGAGACGGCGGCTGCCTCGGTGGGCGTGAATATGCCTCCGTAGATTCCGCCCATGATGATCACGATCAGGAACAGCCCGCCGGAGGCGCTCAACGCCGACTTGCCGAGTTCGCCCCAGCCGGCGAAAGGCTCGGCCGGCAGGTTGCGCTTTCGCGCCGCGATGTAAATGGCCACCATCAGCATCAGGCCCATGAGGATGCCCGGCAGCACGCCAGCCATGAACATGCGGCCCACGGAGACTTCGGTCGCGGCCGCATAAACCACCATCACGATGGACGGTGGGATGAGAATGCCGAGCGTGCCGGCGTTGCAAATGAGTCCGGCCGCAAAGGGCTGAGGGTATCCTTGTTTGACCATGCCGGCGATAACGATGGAGCCGATCGCGACCACGGTGGCAGGGGATGACCCGGATACTGCGGCGAACAGCATGCAAGCCAGCACCGAGGCCATGCCCAAGCCGCCCCGCAGCCAGCCCACGGCGTCGACCGCGAAGCGGATCATGCGCTTGGCGACGCCGCCCGTGGTCAGGAAGGCCGAGGCCAGAACGAAGAACGGGATCGCCATCAGCGTCGAATGGTGCATGGTGTGGAACACCTTGTCGGCCAGCGACGCCAGTGAATCGTCGGCAAACAACAAGATCGTGATGACGCTGGTAAGCCCGAGGGCGATGGCGATGGGTATCCCCATCAGCATGAACAGAAACAGCAACGTGAAAAGTACGGCGGTGCTCATGATTTCAGCTTCCTGGCAGAGGCTCGTGGCTGGGTACTTCGATTGTCACTGCGCACTGCGTCAGTGCTTGAACTTGCGATCTTCCGCGTCCTCGGGGTACTGGTGCTCGTGTTTCAGGTTCTCGATCGCCTCGTCCACTTCGTCCGCCAGATGAATGCCGGTGCCCTTGCCGGTCAACAGATTCCAGCCTACCTGTGCGAAGCGCACGAATAGCAAGGCAAACCCGATGGGCAAGATGATCTTGGCCATCCACAGGGGTATGGGCAGGTCTTCGGCCTCGATGCCAATCATGATCAGCAGGTCGATGTCCTGATAGCCGCCGATGGCCATCACCGCCGCGTAGAACAGGCACAGGGCAATGGATGCCAGCGCGACCGCCTTTGCCACCGGCGGCGACAGTTTCTTGACCACCAGATCGACGCCGATGTGGGCGCCCACGCGCACGCCGTAGGACATGCCAAACAGCACCAGCCACGCGAATAGAAAGATGGTGAGCTCCAGCGCCCACACGAATCCGGCGTTGAAAACGTAACGAAGGACCACTTGGGTGAAGGTGACGACGGTCATGGCTGCGAGCAGCAGCGCAATTATCGTCTCCTCCATGCGGTTGACGAAATTTCCGATCATGGCATCACCGTGCGAGCCGCGTTTTACTCATTGATTACGCTGGCGCGACCGGCTCCCGG
>JBFGYN010000188.1:0-7784 GCA_041587415.1 Candidatus Competibacterales bacterium
GCAAAGTGTACCGCCGCCAAAGGCCTAACCCGGCCTTGGCGGTTTCTCGCTCGCCCTGACTTGCTCTTCACTCAAGTTGTCGCTACGGCTACAACTTTTCGCCCAGGGCGCTTGCATGCAAAGGCAAGCGCCCGCTCGGTGAGGGGCGATGATTCACTGGATCACCGCCCCTCGCCTCGCCCAGAGCGGCGCCAGGACGGTTGCGAATTCCGCCAGCATCCGGGGTCCCTGATGAAGTATCCGGGCTAAGTACCGTATTCGGTCCGATAACGACGAATAGCATTCAGCCGGTCGCCGCCGACCGGTTGCTGCTCGAGATATTCGATCAAGTTGTCGAGGCGGCAGATGGACACGACCGGCACGCCGAATTGCCGCGTCACCTCCGCGATTGCGGACAGTTTACCCTGGCCCCGTTCCTGCCGATCGAGACTAATGGCGACACCCGCAGGTTGCGCGCCAGCCGCGCGAATCATCGCGATCGATTCCCGTACTGCGGTGCCCGCAGTTATCACGTCGTCGACAATCAATACCCGTCCTTTGAGCGGTGCGCCGACCATTTGGCCGCCTTCTCCATGCTCCTTCGCCTCCTTTCGGTTGAACGCCCACGGCACGTCGCGGCCGGGATCGCAAGCGAGTGCGACCGCCGTGGCAGTCGCGAGTGGAATACCCTTGTATGCTGGGCCGAACAGCATGTCAAAGTCGATTCCGGAGTCGGCAAGGGCCCGCGCGTAGCAGCGCCCCAAGCGCAAGAGTGCCGACCCGGTGTCGAATAGGCCGGCGTTGAAGAAGTACGGGCTCACGCGACCGGACTTCAGAGTGAAGTCACCAAATCGCAGGACACCGCGTTCTATTGCAAGCGCGAGGAATTCCCGTTGATAGTCCAGCATGTCAATTGCTCCGAATATCCGGTCCCAACTCTGATTTCAGCAGAACTTGCGGACGCCACCGGGTGCGGGCCACAAGGAATGGCTTGCGAGTTTGCCCATCGCTCCGTGAGAATGCGAATCCGCTTGGCGACGCCACCGGCCGCATTCGATGCGCATCATGACCATCAATGTCAACGGTATCCGTGCCGCCGGCCGCAAGGGCTTCTTTCAGTGGCTGGGTACCCAGGAGGCCCACGTGGTGTGCGTCCAGGAAACGAAAGCTCAGGAGCATCAATTGAAGGGAGACGCGCTCTACTACCCGGACGGCTATCGTTGCTTCTACCAGGATGCGACCGTCAGGAAGGGCTACAGCGGTGTGGCGTTGTACGCGTGGCGGGAGCCGGACCAGGTGGTTCGAGGTTTGGGCTGCGATGAGTTCGACGCCGAGGGGAGGTATCTGGAGGCACGTTTCGGGACGCTGTCCGTCGTATCCCTCTATTTGCCCTCCGGTTCTTCCAGTGATGAGCGCCAATCGGCAAAATTCCGATTCATGGACATGTTCATGGCGCGCCTCAAGCGTATACGGGGCGGCGGCCGCGAATGGATCATCTGCGGCGACTGGAACACGGCACACAAGAAAATCGACCTGAAGAACTGGCGCGGGAACCAGAAGAATTCGGGTTTCCTGCCGGAGGAGCGGGCTTGGATGGACGAGCTATTCGGGCCGCTCGGCTTCGTCGATGCTTTTCGGGCCGTCAATGCAGAGCCCGACCAGTACACCTGGTGGTCGAATCGGGGACGGGCGTGGGACAAGAACGTGGGGTGGCGCATCGACTATCAAGTGGCGACGCCGGGCGCCGCTCGAACGGCTCGCTCAGCACGAATTTATAAGGAGCAGCGGTTTTCCGATCATGCTCCGTTGATTCTGGACTACGACCTGCCGGTTTCGTGATGGACGCATCCGCGACCGCCGGCGAGCGCCTCGGCTGGCGTGAGGCGTTTTACCTCTACACCCGGCCCCGCGTGCTCACCATGTTGTTCCTCGGGTTCTCTGCGGGGTTGCCGTTGCTGCTGGTGTTCGGCACCCTCTCCGCATGGTTGCGGGAGGCGGGAATCGACCGCAGCACCATCGGCCACGTTTCCTGGGTAGCGACCCTCTATGCCCTTAAGTTCGCCTGGGCGCCGGTGGTGGATCGGCTTCCCATCCCGCTGCTGTCCCGTCGGCTCGGCCAGCGGCGTGCATGGATGCTGATGGCGCAGTTCGGCGTCATCGCAGGGCTTCTGCTCATGGCGGGAAGTGACCCCGGCGCACACCTGGGCGCGCTGGTTGCCTGCGCGCTGCTGGTCGCGTTTTGCTCCGCGACACAGGACATCGGCATCGATGCATGGCGCATCGAAGCCGCGCCGGTGGAACATCAGGGAGCCATGGCTGCACTCTATCAAATGGGCTATCGCCTCGGCATGATCGTCGCCGGCGCCGGTGCGCTCTACATCGCCGAATTCCAGTCCTGGAACTCCGCCTATACGGCAATGGCCGTCTGCATGGTGGTGGGGCCGATCACAACACTGCTCATTCCGGAGCCCGAGCACCGGGTCGATCGCGACACCTGGACCCGGGAACAACGGGTGGTGGATTTCCTCGAGGGCTCTGCGCACCTCCCGGAACGCTATCGGCAGGTCGCCGCGTGGTTCATCGGTGCGGTGGTTTGCCCCTTCACGGAATTCTTCTCCCGAAACGGCCGCTTCGCCCTGGTGATTCTCGCCTTCATCGGCGTCTTTCGGATCAGCGACATCACCATGGGAATCATGGCGAATCCCTTTTACATCGACATGGGCTACAGCTTGGCAGACATCGCCAGCGTCACCAAGGTGTTCGGTCTGCTGATGACTATGGCCGGTGCCGCGATCGGGGGCGTTCTGGTCGCGCGGCTCGGTGTGCTGCGCATGCTGCTCCTGAGTGCTGCGTTGGTAGCAGTCACGAATTTGATTTTCGCCTGGCTCGCGACCCAGGGCGCGGACATCCGCCTCCTGGCCCTGGTGATCAGCGCCGACAATCTCAGCGGAGGCATGGCCGGGTCCGCGTTCATCGCCTACCTGTCGGGCCTGACCAACCGCGCCTACACCGCCACTCAGTACGCCCTTTTCAGCTCCCTCATGCTGCTCCCCGCCAAATTCCTGGGGGGCTTTTCCGGCGACGTCGTGGACGCCCTGGGTTACGTGAATTTCTTCCTCTACGCGTCCGCTCTGGGCCTGCCGGCCATTTTGCTCGTGCTCTATCTCATGCGAGAAGGGCGCGCTCGCGCCGCCAGCTGATCGGGGAACTGCCGCGCCGCAGACGGGCCAAGCATTGCAACTGCTACCCCCCGCACCGCCTACGCTTTTGCCCAGGTGCCACCGCGCCGCGGGTCGCCGGCGCCCCTCAAGTCGCCGTTCGCCGAAAGTTCGACGCTATGTACTCCGCCGAAGAAGAGATTGAGATCGTCCCAGATCCTGTGCTCTGGGAAGCTGGCTGCCAGGCCCGCGGTGCTCGACTCCGGGAATCCGCCCTCCACGTCCAGAAACCCATTCTCGAAATGAATGCGCGGCGCGTTTACGGCAGCATCGATCCCCATCCTGAAGTCGATGACGTTGCTCAAAACCTGCAGGATCGCGGTCCGAATTCGGTTCGATCCACCGGACCCCAGTGCGACCGCGCGCCCGTCGCGCCAGAGAGCAAGCGTCGGCGACATCATGGAGGCAATGCGCCGATCCGTGGGCCAGCGATGAAATCCGTGCGGATTGATGTCCTCTTCGCCGAGCATGTTGTTGGTCATGATGCCCGTCCCCGGAATGAGGAAGCCGCTCCCTTCCCCGTTCGACACCGTGAGGCTTGCGGCTCGCCCGTCGCTGTCGAGCACGCTGATGTGCGTTGTCCCCCGATGGCTTGCCGGCTGGTCGAGGACCTCACGACGGTAACGCGCCAATAGATCGGGATCGAGTAGCGTGCGGCTCTGCCGTTCGGGGGCGAGATCTCTCAGAGCCGTTTCCACCCGTGCCCTGTTCGTGAGTTCCATGACCCGCACCAGCGCCTGCAGGTGTTCCGCCGTCCCAAATTTCCAGCTGTCGCGACGGCTGCTTTCGAGGAGCTCGAGGGCGAACGCGATCAGGATGCCGCCGCTCGATGGTGGTGGGTTGGTGTACAGCTTCGCGCCCCCGGCGTCGATGCGAAGCGGGTCGCGCAGCTTCACCCGGTAGTCCGCCAGATCGTCAGCTGTGAGATGCCCCCCGTTGCCTACGCAGTACTCCGCTAGCAGGGCGGCGATTTCCCCCTCGTAGAAAAGGCGTTCGCCCTCGATTGCAAGGATCTCGAGGGTATCGGCCAATTGCGGTAGCCGGAACCGCTCCCCAGCGCGAATCAGCGATCCCGTCTCCCGCTGACTGCGATACACCTGGAACGTCTCCGGCCGGGACGCGTAGATCGGTCCGACGATGTCGAAAATGTAGGCCTGGAGGGAGTTCATCACCACGCCGTCGCGGGCCAGCGCGATGGCCGGCTCGACGATCCGGCGAAGTGGTAGAGAACCGAGATCTCGATGGACGCGAAACACGCCCCGCGCGACGCCGGGCACCGCGATGGATGCCGTGCCGATGTGAAATTCCTGGTGCGTCCCGCCGAAGTCCGCGACGATCGGAAAGAAATCCAGCTCCTCGTCCCGTCGGCGCCTTTTCGGCGTCTGGGCGAAGAAGTCGTACAGTCTCGGGCGATCGCCGTCGTGGGCAACCAGGAAACCGCCGCCCGCCAATGAGGCCAGAACGGGTTCGGCGACACACGCCGCGCACAGCGCCGCAAGCGCCGCGTCGAACGCATTGCCCCCGCCCTCGAGAATGAGCCGTGCGGCTTCAACCGTCTCCGGGTGGCCGGCGGCGACTATTCCGTGCTTGCGCATGCTCCCATCCGGACTCGATCGAGCCCGGCATTATAGCCTGGGAAGCACGCTGTCGGGCGATCACCTGTTGTCGCCGTCAATGAGGCCGCCCAACCCCCCGAGAATCGATCCCTCACCCACGCGCCGGCCACCCGCCGCAGGGGCGGCGGCCAACATCCGCCCGGCGAGGCGCGAGAACGGCAAGGACTGAATCCAGATGCGACCCGGTCCGCGCAAGCGTGCGAAAAAAAGCCCCTCACCACCGAACAGGGCGGACTTTATGCCCCCCACCTGCTCCAAGTCGAAGTCGACGGTGGGTTCCATGGCCACCAGGCAGCCCGTGTCCACATTCAGTGTCTCGGCAGGTGCGAGTTGCCGTTCCGTAACCGTTCCGCCCGCGTGCAGGAATGCCAGCCCGTCCCCGTCCAGTTTCTGCATGACGAATCCCTCGCCCCCGAACAAACCGGTGAGTATTCGCCGTTGAAAGTAGATTCCGATGGAAACGCCCCGAGCCGCGCAGAGAAAGCTGTCTTTCTGGCAGATGAGCGTGCCGCCCATCTCTGCGAGAGCCACGGGGATGATGGTGCCTGGATATGGCGCCGCAAACGCGACCCGAGCCTTTCCGCTGCCCGTATGTGTGAAGACGGTCATGAACAGGCTCTCGCCCGTGAGCAGTCGTTTCCCGGCGCCCAGCAGCTTGTCCATGAAGCCACCCTGCTGGACGCCGTCGCCGAATACGGTTTCCATCTGGATGGCGGGTGGCTTGTACATCATTGCCCCGGCTTCCGCGACCGCGCTTTCCCCCGGATCCAACTCGACTTCCACGAACTGCATATCGTCGCCGTGGATGAAGTAGTCGATTTCGTCCGCGACACGGCGACGCCTGCCAACCGGTGCCTTGGGCGGGGGAACGCTCGGGGCCTCATCCTGCAGTTCGACCACATGTGCGATGGGTTGCCAACTGACGAAGCCTTCCCGCCAGGCGTGGCCGGCGCTGTTCTCGCGCGCCAAGCGCTGCGCCTGTTCAAGAGTCATCGGACCCTTGGTGTCTTTTCCGTAGCTCAGGTACCAGTTCTTTTCCATCGCTCGTTGCTCCACCCCGAATGCACTATCAGTAAACCAGAATAGACCACCACGGGCCGCATCTGGCGGCGACCAAATGTCGAGGCAGTCTGTGAAGATCCGTCTACACTCATCAACGTGCACCGGCAAGCGACGCGTCGGGCTCTGCCAAAAGGGGGGAACGCAGCATGAGTGAAATTCCACGCGATCTACGTTACGCGCAGACGCACGAGTGGGCGCGGCAGATGGATGACGGCACAATCGTGGTCGGTATCTCGGACCATGCTCAGGGGCAATTGGGTGACCTCGTCTACGTGGAGGTGCCCGAAGTGGGACGCACGGTGGACGCGGGCGAGGCGTGTGCGGTGGTCGAGTCCGTCAAGGCCGCCTCCGACATATACAGTCCGGCGGCCGGGGAGGTGGTCGAGTCGAATGACGCGCTGGTGGATGCTCCGGAGGATGTGAACACCGATCCCTACGGCGATGGCTGGCTGTTCCGCCTCCGCTACGAGCATGCGGACGATCTGAAGACGATGATGGACGCGGATTCCTATCGCGACTACGTGTCGGAAGACGACTGAGTGCTGGCCAAACCGGTTCGTTCGCGTCGCCGCTGACGCAGCGATTGCCGAGCGGAATCGCTCGGGCTTCCCCGAAGTGGCCTCGGCAAGGCGAACTGGGGTGCGAGTGGCGCAGGCCGTGCTCGGCGACAGTCCAGATATCTCTCTTGGCGTGAGTCATATAATCCGGCGCGCGACGGATCGCGAACAAATGCGGTGTGGTCGTTTCGCAACAAATCGGGCAAATGTGTTTTTTTTGCATCAAAGTGTTGCAATCCGGATCCAGTAGGGCTATAAATAGCGCCGAAGCAACAAGGCCCGTGGCCCGTTGCAAAATTTCAACTCGAAAGGGAGACCTTGAAATGAAGAAAACTGCGATTGCTCTGGCGCTGGCCGGTGTCATTGCCGCGCCGATTGCCGCTGCCGATACCACTGTCTACGGCAGCATCCGACTCAGCGAAACCTACGTCGACGCAGACGGTCCCGGCGACAACGAGTTCGACCTGCAGGACCACAGTTCACGTCTGGGCTTCAAGGGAAGTGAAGACCTGGGCAACGGTCTGTCCGCCGTGTACCGCTACGAGTTCCGCGTGCAGGCTGCCGATGGCCCGCTTCTGGGGTCCGCCGGTGCCCAGCGCCTTGCCTACGCGGGCCTGAAAGGTGGCTTCGGCCAGCTGACCATCGGTACCCAGTGGAACCCGTACTACTTCGCCACTGCCGGTGAGGTGGACATTTTCAACTCCGGTATCAGCGCCCGGTCCTATGTCGACAACGGTGGATTTTTCCGCTCCAACAATATGGTTGTCTACAGCACTCCGTCGTTCAACGGCCTGACCGGCTTTGCAGCGGCTGAGACCGACGCGGATGGCAGCGGTGAGAACGTGGATCGCTGGCAGCTTGCCGGTATCTACGATAATGGCCCGTTGTTCCTGGGTGCTGGTTACCGCCAGACCGATTCGAACGTTCTTGGCGGCACGGACGATCAGAATCAGTGGGGCGTACAGGCACGTTACACCCATGATTTGGGCGCAACCGATGCCCTGACCATCGCTGGTTTGTACCAGCAGGACGACAAGGGTACCGACAACGACCAGGGTAGCTGGGAAGTGCTGGGTCAGTACAAGTTCGGTGCCAACCGTCTGACGGCCTCCTACCACCAGGTCAACGAGAGTGATGACGGAAACGACGACGGCCTCGATGGCTGGGCGGTCGGTCTGCGTCATGATCTTTCCAACCGCACCCGGGTTTGGCTCGAGTACGCCGACCAGGAAACGGAAGACAACTTCACCGGCGACGGGATGGTCGGCAACGAGGGCGGTCAGCTGGTCTCGCTGGGTATTCGCCACGACTTCTAAGTCAATGGTGTATCCCGCTTGAAGCTCACGAAGGGC
>JBFGYN010000189.1:0-7733 GCA_041587415.1 Candidatus Competibacterales bacterium
AGGCCTACCCCGGCCCTGGCGGTTTCTCGCTCGCCCTGACTTGCTCTTCACTCAAGTTGTCGCTACGGCTACAACTTTTCGTCCAGGGCGCTTGCATGCAAAGGCAAGCGCCCGCTCGGTGAGGCGCGATGATTCACTGGATCACCGCCCCTCGCCTCGCCCAGAGCGGCGCCGGGACGGCTGCGAATTCCGCCAGCATCCGGGGTCCCTGATGAAATATCCAGGCTAGTCGGCGATCTGCGTCGAGTTGGAACGGCTGACGCCACTTCGGGCAGCAGGCGGAAAGCGGTCGGCGCGAATAGCCGAGCAACACGCTGCGGCCGCGGTGGCAGCCGTGGGAGCGGGCAGGATCGGTTCGGATGGCTCTTGGATTCGGCTCCGGATGTGCTCGGTCGAGTGCGGGGTGCCGTTGCCCTCAGCTGCGCACGGTCGCGCAGCTTCCCAACGTAAGCTGCGGCGGGTCGAACGCAAACTGAAAGCTCGACGCTTTGCGAAGAACGTTTAGTCCGAGAATGAATCGCGTCCCACTGGGAAACACCGCCGCCTCGACATCCTCGAACCAGCAATGCTTGCCGACACGCAAAGCATCCAGTCGGTAGATGGGCACGATTTTTCTCGACCCATCGGCGAGCACGCCGGTCAGTTCGCGTACATACGCCGCCCGCCCTTCGTCCAAGAGCAACGCCAGCGCTTCATTATCGATCGTTAGGTAACTGGAGCCGGTATCGACCAGCATTTCGACGGATCCGAAACCCAGTATTTCCGTCGCAACGTAGAAGGTCGAGCGACCCTTGTTCGTCATCCGAACTTTCTGATCAATGCCTTCCAGAGACAGGCCCTCGGAGAGGGCGGACGTCGGGACTGCGACGGCGAGACACATGAGCATGATGGTGATGATTCGCACGGGTCCAGATCCTTTTGAGAGTTTCCCCCTTTTGTCGGGCAGGATTCGCGCCAATCTTGAATCCGACTCAATTGCCCGTGACCGCACTTGCCTAGGCAACCGGCGCATTGATGGTGACCAAGTCCAAGCTCTGGTATTCATGACAATCTCCTCTCACCGACGCAACTCTCCGCCGTGAGTGCTCCGCCCGCGGTGGGGCGGCGATTCCATCTTGCTGGCATTGCCAATCCAGATTCAGTGATCAATTACCGGAGGGAGGCTGTGGAATGCGTGCGGCTCGCCCTGCTCGCCTCACGCACTGAGCACCCGGCGAGCGGACTTCCCCAGATATCCCGTGGGCCGGGCCTTCGAGAACCCCGGATATTGCATGGGGTCGCACCAGAGGGGCCGACATGGGCCAGGCGCGCTCATGAACATGGGAGACATTCTGGGCCCGCCAGCTCGGTACGAATCGCTCCCGCCGTTCTGGTGCGGCCGCGGCGCTGGCTCCCTCGGGCGCCCGCTTGTTCTTCGCGAGAGCCGTAGCGGCGGCTAGCCCGGATATTTCACCAGGGCGGCCTTCGGCTGGCTCGCAGGTGGTTGATCGGTAGAAGTTTATGTCCAGTTTGGCGGCTCAGTTCTGGCGTACAAAGTGTACCGCCGCCAAAGGCCTACCCCGGCCCCGGCGGCTTCTCGCTCGCCCTGACTTGCTCTTCACTCAAGTTGTCGCTACGGCTACAACTTTTCGTCCAGGGCGCTTGCATGCAAAGGCAAGCGCCCGCTCGGTGAGGGGCGACGATTCACTGGATCACCGCCCCTCGCCTCGCCCAGAGCGGCGCCAGGACGGCTGCGAATTCCGCCAGCATCCGGGGTCCCTGATGAAGTATCCGGGCTAGGCTTTTCTGTCCAAGCGTGCACTCGGAACCCGCACACCCGCAGTCTCATCCGGGGAAGCCCGGTGAGCGATGCGGGCTAGCATCTGAGCCCTTGTGGATCGAAACACGGTCCCCGCGAATCGACTATGGACACTAGGTCAAATACGCTGTCGCGAGCCCGAGAAACGCCATGAATCCAACGACATCCGTGACCGTTGTCAGAACCACGCCGCCGGCCAGCGCTGGATCGATGCCCATGCGCTTCAGGATCAACGGTACGCCGACACCGGAGACCGCCGCACACAGCAGGTTCAAGGCAATGGCGGCTGCAATGATGGCGCCTATGTACACATCCCCGAACCATGCGATCGCGATTGCAGCGATGACCAGTGCCCAGAGGATCCCATTGAGGGCGCCCACCGCAACCTCTTTGCGCAGAAGCCAACGCGCGTTTGCGCCGCTGACCTGTCCAGTCGCGATTCCGCGGGTCACGAGCGTCAAAGTCTGACTGCCGGCGATACCGCCCATGCTGGCGACGACCGGCATCAAGACCGCCAATGCGACGATTTGCTGAATCGTCGCCTCAAACAACCCGATTACCCACGCGGCCATGAATGCCGTAATCAAGTTGACGCCGAGCCAGAGGGCGCGGCGCCGGGTGCTGGCCACGACAGGGGCGAACATGTCGTCTTCCTCATCCAAGCCGGCCATCCGATAGAAGGAGTGCTCGGCCTCCTCGCGAATGACGTCCACGACGTCGTCGACGGTGATTCGTCCGAGCAGACGGCCCTCTGAGTCGAGCACTGGAGCCGAAATCAGATCGTAGTCCTCGAAAAGCTCCGCCACGTCCGCTGCACTCATGTCGACAGGTACCGTCGCCACCTCCCGGTCCATTACCTCGGCGACCGGGAGATCCGTGTCGGAGGTGACCAGTTTTGCGAGAGAAAGGATTCCAACGAATCGGTCGCTGCGGCTGACGACGGCCAGATTGTCCGTCAGGTCAGGTAGGCCTCCACGCATTCGCATGTAGCGCATGACCACGTCGAGCGTGACGTCTGCGCGCACCGTCACCACCTCGGGATCCATCAGGCCACCGGCGGAATCCTCGGGGTAGGAGAGCACTGCCTCGACCCGTTGACGGTCCGCCCGGTCCATGGCTCGCAGGACTTTCTCGGTAACGGTGTCCGGTAGCTCTTGGAGCAGGTCGGCGATGTCGTCGACCGCCATGCCCTCCACGGCCGCGACAATTTCCCTCGAGTCCATGTCCTGGATGAGGGTCGCGCGGACCTCCTCGTTGACATGGCTGAGGACTTCTCCATCAAGCTCGGACGGGACCAGCTCCCAGACAGCCTCACGCTCCGCTGTCGGCAGTGAACCGAGCAGGTCGGCAATTTCTGCCGGGTGTAGAGCATCCAGCATTCGCGCAAGCTTGGTGCGCTTGCCCGCCTCGAGGGCTTCGGCAAGGCGCCGCAGGTGCTCAGCCTGTTTTGGCTCGGTTACTGATTCGTCCATGGGCAAGGCGTATGCGGGTCGTGGCGAGTCTCGTACAAGTGTAGCGGCGAGTCCAGGAGCGGTCTAACGGGAGCAATCGATAGTCTGTTGGCGCGGCTTAGTGCTCGATCCGCACCATGAGTCCCGCGAGTTCGTCTGGACTGGTGCAGTGGAGAATACGTTGCGACAAGTCGCGAAGATGGCGAATGTCGCTATCGCGGACGATGAACTTGATTTCCGGGAGAACGGATGGGTGCATGCTGAATTCACGTAGGCCAAGGCCCAACAGCAGCCTGGTGAAGCGGGGATCGCCAGCCATTTCGCCGCACATGCCCACGGGCACCTTGCTTCTCGCGCCTGCACTGATGACCTCGTGCACCAGCTTCAGCACGGCGGGGTGCAAGGGGTCGTACAGGTATCCCACCTCGTCGTCGATTCGGTCGATTGCGAGTGTGTATTGAATCAGATCATTGGTGCCAATTGACAGGAAATCCACGTACGGCGTGAACATGGCTGCCGCGATTGCCGCAGCGGGTACTTCGATCATGGCGCCCAGCGGGATGTTTTCATCAAATGGCAGCCCTTCGCGGCTGAGCGCATCTTTTTCTTCCCGCACCAATCGACGAACTTGCGTCATTTCGTTCACCGTGCAAATCATCGGGATCATCATCCGCACGGGCCCCCGGGCCGAAATTCGCAGGATTGCCCGAATTTGCGGGCGGAACAGGTCCAGTTCCCTCAAACATAGGCGAATCGCTCGCAGTCCGAGCGCCGGGTTCGTTGCGACGGGGCCGCTTTGGCGCCCCCCATCCATCTGCTTGTCGGCGCCGAGATCCAGAGTCCTGATCGTCAGTGGGCGACCGTCCAGTTCCTCCACGACCTGGAGGAACGTCTCGAACTGCTCTTCCTCGCTCGGTGGGGTCGCTCGATTGAGATAGAGCACTTCCGTCCGATACAGTCCGACGCCTGTCGCACCGGCAAGCAGCACTTGCTCAACTTCCTCTGGGAGTTCGATATTCGCGTGCAGGCCAATCTGAACGTTGTCACGGGTGATCGCCGGCGCTTCACGCAGGCGCCCGAGTCGCGTGCGTTCCCGACGCTCCCGCAGGCGACGATGCCGGTAGTGATCCAGGACCGAGTCGTCGCCCGCGCTGAGCACAACTCCCTGAACCCCATCGACGATGATCGTTTCATCGGCGCTCAGGTACCGGCGTGCGGATCTGACCCCGATGACGGCCGGGATGCCTAGATTGCGCGCGAGAATTGCCGTGTGCGACAGTGGACCGCCGTACTCGGTTACGAATGCTGCGATGCCGTGGTGCTGCATCAGCACCGTGTCCGCTGGTGTCAGATCGTCCGCAACCAGCACTCGCCCTTCCAGTCGTCCGTCGGTGCCGTCGGGTGCCGGTCCGTCGTCGGATTTGAGCAGGATGCGCAGAATGCGGTTGACCACGTGATCGACGTCATCGCGGCGCGTTCTCAGGTACGGATCGTCCATCTCGTCGAAGACCCGAACGACCCGGTCCCGCTGGGTTTTTAGTGCCCACTCTGCGTTGCTCTGGCGCTCCCCGATGAGCTCGACCGTCGCTTCGGTGAGCGTCGAGTCTTCCAACATCAAGAGATGGGTGTCGATGAAAGCCGTGATGTCGGCCGAGACGTTCTCCGGAATGCGGTCACGAATGGTTCGCAGTTGGCGTTTCGCTTCCAAAACCGCATCTCGGAATCGTGCGATTTCGCCTTCCAGGAAGCGGCGCGGAACCGCGTATTCGACCACTTCCGGCTGATCGCGATACAGAACGTAGGTGCGGCCAATGGCATAGCCCCTGGACACGCCGACGCCGTGCAGCGCTAGTGTCATCTTCGGGTCCGCGTCGTGGTCGAAGGCATCGCCGGTCCGGGGCGAGCCACCCGGGCCGGCGCAGCTTTGGCGCGCGTGATCGCCGGTCTATTCGTCCTCGCCGAAGCGATCCCGGATGAGTGTCTCCAATCGAGCAATCGCCTCCTCCTCGTCTTCGCCATTTGCCACCAATTCGAGCGTCGTTCCTTTGCCGGCAGCAAGCATCATCACTCCCATTATGCTCTTGCCGTTGACTTCCCGATCACCCCGCCGCAAACGGACGTCCGAGGCAAAGCCAGAAGCCAGAGTCACGAGTTTCGCGGCGGCACGCGCGTGCAGACCAAGCCGATTTACGATCGTGACTTCGAGCCTCACTGCCATCCTCGTCTCCGTTTCCGGGTGTGCACCGCCAGACTTCGTTTGTACAGGGAACCGCGGTTGTTCGCGAATTCGTGGCCGGAGTTGCCGCCAACCGCGCATTCTCGACATCCCGGTGGTTTTCAGTGTACCGGTTCACGACAACTCCCGGTGTCGGGTCATCGTTTTCGTCCCGTCCTCATCGAAGTGCCGGGCGAGACGATCGACCAGATAAACCGAGCGATGATGTCCGCCCGTACAGCCAACAGCTACCGTGAGATAGCTGCGAAGCCCGAAGCCGAACCGGGGCAGCCAATTGCTCAGAAACGTCTTGATGTCCCGAAACATCTCGCCAACTTCTGAATGAGCCTCCAGAAAAGATACCACTTCCCGGTCCCGACCGGTCAGTGATCGTAGGCCAGGTACCCAGTGCGGATTGGGTAGGCAGCGCACATCGAACACGAAATCCGCGTCGGCCGGTACCCCATACTTGAATCCGAAAGAAACGAATTGGATGGACAGGACATCTTCGGTCGAATCGTCGTGCTGCAGGCGGCTTCGCACGAGCTGGCGCAGTTCGTGGACGTTCATGCGACTCGTGTCGATGGTCAAGTCGGCCACGTCGGCGACCGGTTCCAGCAACTGACGTTCGCGGCGTATCGCATCGACGAGTGGACTGTTGTCGTGGCTCAAGGGATGTTTTCGCCGCGTCTCACTGTAGCGTTGGATCAGCACATCGTCAGTGGCGCGCAAGAATAGAATCTGGGTGTCCAAGAACTTTTCTCGTAGCGCCGTGACAACCCGGGGAAACTGGTCGAGATCGGCCCGCGCACCACGCGCGTCAACGCCGACCGCGATGAAATTGTCGCTCTGGGACTGCCATCTGAGTGTCGTCTCCACGAACGACGGCAGCAACTCCAAAGGCAGATTGTCCGCACAGTGATAGCCCATGTCCTCGAGCGTTTGTAGTGCGACGCTCTTTCCTGCCCCGGATAGCCCGCTGACCATGATGAGGCGCATCAACTGCTCCGCTCCACCGTATTCCCCATGCGCTCGGACAGATTTCCCCGAGAATCGTAGCCGCGACAGCACAGCGCGTAGCGGCGAACCGTGCACTCCGCGCGGGTTGCGAGCACGGCTCCGGGCATTGCATAGGACAGGACGGCCCTTGCCACTTTCGCGCTGCCGATGCCGGTGGATTCGAAATCGTACCCGAGCAGGTCCTGAGTGCGGTCGTGCTCACCCACCGGCTTCAAGTCCAGCAGCAGGTCTAAACTTGCCCGCGTACGCACGGCGTCGGCTCCGAACAAGAGCCTCAAATCGAGAATACCCAGGCCCCTCACGGCAAGTAATCCTCGCCCGATTTCGGCGCTTTCACCCACCAGTCGGTCGCCCACTTCGAAAAATACGACGGTGTCGTCCGCGACCAGCCTGTGCCCGCGTCGCACCAGCTCCAGAGCCAATTCGCTCTTGCCGCATGCCGCCGGGCCCCGGATCAGTATCCCGAACCCGTCAATCTCCATCATGACACCGTGGCATTCGAACCTATTCATCGGTGCTCAGCATAGCAGGCTCTCGGTTGCTGCTCCCATTCGTGAAGATTGCTGGCCCGGAAATCTCACCAGGATTCGGGGTTTTGGGTCAAGCTGGCAACGCGCAGCAGGCGATCGCCCTGAAAAGCAAACTCAGCCCGGGAATTGTCTTGGGTCCGTCCCAGATCGGTCGTCGCGAAAACCGCAGCTCCAGCTACGCTGTTCGTGGCCAGATCGCTTGCAGGTAGGAGCAAGCGACCGCTCGCCCCGCCCCGACATGCACTGGATCGTGGGGCTTTGGGTCCCGGCCGGAAAGGCGCTGCATCACCCCGCGGCGTGCGAGATTACTCGCAACCCCTCACGCGATATTCGGGACAGCGGGAACGTTGCGCGAGGGCGCTCCCGAGCGGCCACTCGGTGCCGTTTCGAATCGTAAGAAATAGCGACCCGTCGGGGGACGCCGTAGGGGCTTGCGAGGTGAGCTTGGGAGCGGATGCGGTACGTACGCCGGAACTTGCAGCACACCCTGGGCGAAATGGGTCGCCCCGCGTGCTCGAACGAATCAGGCTGAGTCCCAGCTCGTCAAGATCTCGCACGCGCTTTCCGGGGAACCCAATTCGCGGAGGGAATTGCAGAGGTCCGGATCGCGAAACATGCCGGCCAGCGTGGCGAGAATCTGGAGGTGATCATCGGTGGCGTCTTCGGGTACCAGCAGCGCGAAAAGCAGATCGACCGGTTCCCGATCGATGGCGTCGAAG
>JBFGYN010000190.1:0-7726 GCA_041587415.1 Candidatus Competibacterales bacterium
CCCGAAGTCAGCGGCTGTCGAAAGGCGATGGTGTCATCGTTGCAGGGAACGACCTGACAGATGCCACACGTGCGCGGCCGATAGCGCGCACGCGCCATCTCTGGCTACCGCTCCGGGCTGCTCCGCCGAGTGGGATCTACCGGCTCACGGCTCGGCCGGCGGCTCGAGGATGAGCGCCGCCGCGACGCGCCGATTCTCCCCGTGCAGAATGTTGTAAGTCCGGCATGCGGCGGCCGTGTCCATGACTTCCACGCCAATTCCCCGAGCAATCAATGGGGCTGTAACCGCTGGTCTGGGAAACTGCTGCCGATCCCCGGTGCCAAGAACAACGAGCTCCGGATCGAGATCGGCGACTTGCTCGAGATGCTGCCTGTCGAGGGCAGCAAAACGCTGAGGTGGCCAATCCGGAATCACGCAATCCGGTGTGAGGATCAGACTGCGACCGTAAACCGTCTCGTCGACCCGAACTTGACCGCCCCCGTACGCTCGGATGACGTTGACACCGCCAGCCGTATCGACGCTGAACTTCATGGAACTCCCGCGGCACCGAATCTTCCGCCAGTATAATGCCCTGGCCCGAAGGTTTGACAGTTTGCACTGGGCCCTATAACGTCCCGGGCTCTTCAACCCGCTGCAGTTTCGCCCGGTGCCGCGGGCATATCAGCTAACGATCGTTTGGCATCCGATTTTGGACGAAGAATTTCCGAGGATACGGCGCCTGCCGCCATACGTGTTCACCATCGTCAACGAGCTCAAGGCAGAGGCGAGGTCGCGCGGCGAGGACATCATCGATTTCGGCATGGGTAATCCCGACCGACCGACGCCGAAGCACATCGTCGACAAACTGGTGGAGGTCGCGCAGCGACCAGACACACATCGATACTCCATGTCACGGGGCATTCCGCGTTTGCGGCGTGCCATCTGCAACTGGTATCGGGATCGCTATGCCGTGGAATTGGATCCCGAGTCGGAGGCCATCGTTACGATCGGTTCCAAGGAGGGGTTGGCGCACCTGGCGTTGGCGACGGTGGAGCGCGGCGACGCGATATTGGTCCCGAACCCGGCATATCCCATTCACCCCTACGGATTCGTGATCGCCGGTGCAGATATCCGGCATGTTCCCCTGGTACCCGGCGTCGACTTCTTTGCCGAATTGACGAAAGCGATCCGCGATTCCTGGCCCCGGCCGAAGATGCTGGTGCTCAATTTTCCGGCCAACCCGACGGCACAATGCGTGGACCTGGAGTTCTTCGTGAAAACCGTCGAGGTGGCACGCGAGCACGGTATATGGGTCGTTCAGGATCTCGCGTACGCGGACATTGTCTACGACGGATACACGGCACCCTCGATACTCCAGGTACCGGGCGCAAAGGACATTGCGGTCGAATCGTTCTCGTTATCCAAAAGCTATAACATGCCCGGTTGGCGGATTGGTTTCATGTTGGGTAATCCCAAGTTGATTCATGCTCTCGCGCGCATGAAATCTTACTTGGATTACGGTATGTTCACACCGATTCAGGTGGCCGGCATCGCCGCCCTGGAAGGTCCCCAGGACTGTGTCGAAGAGATACGCGAGACATATCGTAGACGAAGGGACGTGTTGTGCGAGGGCCTGACCAACATTGGCTGGGAGATCGAGAAACCAAAGGCCACGATGTTTGCGTGGGCGCCGATTCCCGAGCCGTATAAGAACATGGGCTCGCTGGAGTTCTGCAAGAAGCTGCTGCGTGATGCGAAAGTGGCCGTCTCGCCCGGCATAGGATTCGGTGAATACGGGGACGATCACGTTCGATTCTGCTTGATCGAGAACGAACACCGCACCCGTCAAGCGATTCGCGGTGTGCGGCGCATGCTACGCGAGGACGGCAACCTCTGAGCATGATGGCGATCCCACTCCGCTCCACCTTTCAATCCACGAGAGATCAGCCGTGAATCCCATCAAGGTTGGATTGCTCGGTCTCGGCACCGTCGGACAGGGGACGACCACGGTGCTACGACGCAATGCCGCCGAAATCGCACGCAGAGCAGGGCGCGGAATCGGCGTAAGCCGAGCTGCCGTCAGGGATCTCGCCAAGGCCAACGCACTCGCGATTCCCGATGTCCAACTCACGACGGAACCGACGGATGTCGTCGACGATCCCGACATTCAAGTCGTTGTCGAATTGATCGGGGGTCTCGAACCCGCTCGGTCTCTGGTCATCAGGGCCATTGAGAACGGCAAGCATGTCGTCACGGCCAACAAGGCGCTGGTGGCGCTGCACGGCAACGATATCTTCGCGGCGGCGCAGGCGCACGGGGTGATGGTCGCGTTCGAGGCGGCCGTTGGCGGCGGAATTCCGGTGATCAAAGCGATTCGCGAGGGACTCGCGGGGAATCGCATCGAGTGGCTCGCCGGAATCATCAACGGAACGGGCAATTACATCTTGACCGAAATGCGGGAGAAGGGACGGGATTTTGGGGATGTTCTCGCCGAGGCCCAGGCACTGGGATACGCGGAATCGGACCCGACCTTTGACGTGGAAGGGATAGACGCTGCACACAAGCTGACGATTCTCGCATCCATTGCTTTTGGCGTGCCGCTGCAGTTTGAGAAGACCTACACCGAGGGAATCAGTGCGATCACAACGGAGGATGTTGAAAACGCGGAAGAATTGGGTTATCGAATCAAGCACCTGGGTATGGCGCGCCGCACTCCGGAAGGGCTGGAGCTGCGGGTGCACCCGACGCTGATACCCGAGCGGCGCCTCATCGCCAACGTTAACGGCGTCATGAACGCGATTCTGGTGAAAGGCGATGCAGTCGGTGCCACGCTGTATTATGGCGCCGGCGCGGGCTCCGAGCCCACCGCATCGGCTGTCGTTGCCGACATCGTGGACGTGGTTCGGACCTTGACAGCCGATCCGGGGAATCGGGTGCCCCATTTGGCATTCCAGCCAGACGCGTTGTCGAATCTACCGGTGCTGCCGATTTCCCAGGTGGAAACTGCCTTCTACCTAAGGATGCGAGCGCTGGATCGCCCCGGTGTACTGGCGGACATTACGCGAATTCTCGGCAACGCCGGCATCAGCATCGAGGCTATCCTGCAAAGGGAAGCCTATCCTGATGCGCGCAATGTTCCAATCATCATGCTCACGCACCGAATTCTGGAAGGCCGGATGAATGAGGCCATTGCCAACATCGAGGCACTGGAATCCGTCGAAGGCAAAGTCGTTCGAATCAGACTGGAGCACCTGGACGCGAGCTGAGCCCTGATCGGTGCCCGTCACACTTCATGTTGTCGTTCCCCGCCTGTTCGCCGATTCAGCGATGGAGACGGCGACAGCTCGATTCCCGGCCCTGGAGAAACTACTGGCACGGAGCGATCGCACTGCGTCCGGACGGCGCATGATCGAAATCATCCGCAGCCTCTATGCTGGTGATGAATTGGCCCCTGGACCCGTTTCCCGGCTCGGCGAAGGTTTGCCCGCCGACAGCCGATTCTGGTTTCGAGCAGATTTGGTGCACCTGGAGGCAGGCCTGGACCGTGTCGAGCTCACGGCTCCTTCCGAGCTTCGAATGACCATCGACGAATCCCGCTCGCTGTTTGACCACGTTTTCCGGTCGGGTGTGCTCGACGACTTTCAGTTTCAGTTCGGATCCGAGGGCGGATGGTACCTCGGCGCCGACCGGGAGGTGTTCGGTTCCTCATTTCCGGACTTGCCCCTCGTGCACGGTGGGGAGACGGCTCACTGGTTACCCGGTGCATCGGGCTCCGGGAGCTGGGCGCCCCGACTCACGGAAGTTCAAATGGTATTGCACGACGCCGATGCCAACGCGCGGCGGTCGGACGAGGGCCGTCCGACGGCAAACAGCCTTTGGCTATGGGGCGGCGGTCGCCTCCCCCGGGGGCGGGTCACCGGTCCCCGTCACCTTTGGAGCCGCAATCCGTTCGCAATGGGCGTGGCCGTGCAAATGGGCGGAAAGGCATCCACCACGGGCACCTCGTGGGCCGATGTCCGCGGCACAATTCCCAATGACCATTCGGTGCTCGATCTCGAGGACATTTCCTGCAGCGCCTCCAAGGATATTCGACCGACCTGGTGCGACTTGACCCGGACATTGGAACAAGACTGGATTGCGCCCATGTTGGAATGGCTCACCTCCGGCGATGGCGTCGAGGTTTGCCTCTATCCCGGCAACGGCAGTTGTCACCGCGTCGACCAAATCGCGCTCCGGAGATTCTGGCGGCGTTCGCGCCCGTTACGCGACTGGAGAAATTGACCGTTGGACAAACCCGGCCCGATCTGCCGAAGGCCCGTACTGGTAGAGGACCGTTCCCTGGCAGCGCTTTCACCGATTTTGCGCCGCGTTTATGGCGCTCGGGGCGTGCGCGGACCGCAAGACCTCGACTACCGGACCAAGAGGCTATTGCCACCGGACTTCTTGGGTATCGGTCGAGCGAGTCAATTGCTCGCCGATGCCATCCAGCGCTCCGAACCGATCCTCATTGCCGGGGACTTCGATGCGGATGGGGCCACGGGCTGCGCCCTGGCCGTGCGAGCGCTCGGCGGTCTTGGTGCCCGCGTGGACTATGCAGTACCGGACAGGTTCCGGTTCGGATACGGCTTGACCCCGGAATTCGTGTCAGCCGCCCTCGAGCGCGATCCCAAGCTCATCGTCACCGTCGACAACGGGATCAGCAGTTTGGACGGGGTGCGCCTCGCACAGGACGCCGGAGTACGGGTGCTGGTGACGGACCACCATCTTCCGGGCAAGCACTTACCCGCAGCGGATGCAATCGTGAACCCCAACCAACCCGGATGCCCCTTTGCCAGCAAGCATCTGGCAGGCGTCGGCGTCATATTCTACGTGCTGGCTGCCCTTCGCGCCCGTTTGCGGGACGACGGCTGGTTTTCCCGAAACTCGGTTGCGCAGCTCGCACTCGCAGACCACTTGGACTTGGTCGCGCTGGGAACGATCGCAGATGTCGTTCCCTTGGACCGCAACAACCGGATTCTCGTTGAACAGGGGCTTCGACGGATTCGTGCCGGTCGGGGACGACCCGGAATCCGTCATCTGGCGCGGCTAGGGGGGCGGGCACCGGAGCATTTAGTCAGTTCCGACATCGCGTTTGCCGTCGCCCCCAGACTGAACGCCGCTGGACGATTGGAGGACATGTGCATCGGGATCGAGTGCCTGCTTGCCGATGAGGAGGCACACGCCAGCCGCCTAGCGCAGCGTCTGGACTCGTTGAACAGTGAGCGGCGCTCTGTGGAGAACGCTATGCGGGAGGCTGCGCTCGCCGCGGTCGCGGACTTGCAGCTCGATTCGGCCGAACTACCCCATGGGCTGTGTCTGTACGAGCCGGACTGGCATCCAGGTATCGTCGGAATCGTTGCGGCACGAATTCGTGAAACTGTGCACCGGCCGGTGGTCGCATTTGCAAAGGAGCGTCTCGGCGTCATCAAGGGCTCTGGGCGATCGGTTCCGGAAGCGAATTTGCGTGACATTCTGGCTGCCATAGCCATCGCTCATCCGGGCATGATCGAGCGGTTCGGCGGGCATGCAATGGCGGCTGGGCTCAGTCTGCGGGAGGAGTGCCTCGACGGGTTTCGCAAGGCCTTCGCACGGGAGGTGGGGTGCCGTCTCGGGTCGCAGCCAACGGAGCAAATAATTTGGAGCGATGGCTCCGTGAATGTTGGGGACATCACTCTGCAGTCCGCGGAGCAGCTTCGCCGATCCGGTCCGTGGGGCTGTGGTTTTCCCGAACCCCTTTTCGACCACGAGTTCCAGGTCTTGGAAGCCCGTGTCGTCGGTGAACGTCATCTCAAGCTGCTGCTGCGCCATCCGGACGGTGGCCGCCCCGTGTCTGCGATTCGCTTCGGGTGGGACCGGAGTGCTCTCATCGAACCCGGCGAATGGGTGCATTTGGCTTTCACGCTGCAGGTGAACGAATATCGCGGGGTCCGTGCACCGCAAATGGTGGTGGCGTGGATGGGGTCACTCTGACTCGGGTCATGCGTGAGACGGGGTGACTCGTTATAATCCGCGCCTGTTTCTCGTTGGGACATCGGAGTGGCGCGAATGAAGTACCTCAGCACGCGAGGCGGAATGCGCCCATCCGCGTTCCAGGACATCTTGATCGAGGGCCTGGCCCCCGATGGCGGCTTGACGGTTCCCGAGCGCTATCCGCCAGTTACCGTGGCCGATCTGGAGGCTTGGCGCAGTCTGGGCTACGCGGATTTGGCTTTTCGAGTGCTCGCTCCGTTTGCCGACGACATTCCCGCCGTGGACCTCCGTCGAATCCTTCGCGACAGCTACTCCTCCGAGACATTTGGCGCGGAGGAAATTACCCCCGTCCTGGCGCTCGAGCCCGATCTGCATCTGTTGCGGCTGTCGTTTGGACCGACCCTGGCTTTCAAAGACGTGGCGATGCAGCTGCTCGGCAACTTATTCCAGTATGTCCTGGAGCGCCGCAAGAGCAGTTTGAACATCCTGGGTGCAACCTCCGGGGACACCGGGTCGAGCGCGGAACAGGCCATGCTGGGCAAAACGAACGTGCGCGTGTTCATGCTCTCGCCCCATGGCGCGATGAGCGCTTTCCAACGCGCACAGATGTACACCCTGGACGAGCCCAACATATTCAATCTCGCGGTCCGAGGTGTTTTCGACGACTGCCAGGACATCGTCAAGGCCATTGGTGAGGACGCCGAATTCAAGGCCCGTTTCCGAATCGGCGCGGTCAACTCCATCAATTGGGCCAGAGTGGCTGCCCAAATCGTCTACTACTTCAAGGCGTATTTGCGTGTTGCAAAGCGCGTCGGAGATGCCGTGTCCTTTGCCGTTCCATCGGGCAACTTCGGCAATGTCCTGGCGGGGCACATCGCCCGGAGCATGGGACTGCCCGTGCACCAGCTCATCGTTGCAACGAACGAGAACGACGTGCTCGACGAGTTCTTTCGCACGGGCATCTACCGTCCGCGGCCGACCAACCAAGTCTATCGCACCAGCAGCCCTTCGATGGACATCTCAAAGGCATCGAACTTCGAGCGCTTCGTATACGATTTGGTGGACCGAGACCCGGGTCGCGTGCGGATGCTTTGGAAACAGCTTCGAAACCAGGGATACTTCGACCTCTCCGGATCGGGTGGCCCGGATACGGTGCGCAAGTTCGGTTTCGTCTCCGGAAAAAGCACGCATGCGGACCGGTTGGCCACGATTCAATCGGTACATCGCCACTACGGTGTGCTGGTCGATCCGCACACGGCAGACGGCCTGAAAGTTGGTTGTGAACGGCGGGATCCGTCCGTTCCTTTGATCTGCCTGGAGACCGCGCTCCCGGTGAAATTCGAGGAAACGATCAAACAAGCTTTGGGACGGGCACCGGAACGTCCTCCCGGTTTCGAAAATCTTGAGGCGAAACCCATGCATTTCGAAGTCGTGGATCCAGACCCGGATGCAATCAGGCGCTACATCGAACGCCACGTGCCGGGAGCCTGAGTTGATGGCGGATCCCCTGACCAGCGTACGTTCGGAGATGGGCGGAATAGCGCTCAAATGGGTTTAGCCCGGATATTTCACCAGGGCGGCCTTCGGCTAGCTCGCAGGTGGTTGATCGGTAGAAGTTTATGTCCAATTTAGCGGCTCAGTTCTGGCGTACAAAGTGTACCGCTGCCAAAGGCCTACCCCGGCCCTGGCGGCTTCTCGCTCGCCTTGACTTGCTCTTCACTCAAGTTGTCGCTACGGC